>JAKQBZ010000135.1 GCA_029559435.1 Deltaproteobacteria bacterium
ACTTCTTGTCAGGGGTATATCTTTGGAGATAACGCCATCAAAATTGTTTGAGGCTATTTCTAACCTACTAAAACCCGATATTATACGTAACAGGGAGGAGATTCTGGGAACCCTTTTGGATGTGTTCAACAATAAGTTCCAAATTCTAAAGGGTACCGAGAGAACTCTATTTAGAAAGGCAGTAGCTTATGTCGAAGAGATATTATACGGATGAATAGCGTCCAACTCCCAATAAGTAGTATTTCTATCACCGAATTGCAATTGTCTCTCACCTAAATGCAATTTATCTCTCACTTTCTATGCAATTTACTTCAAGTATCGAGGTGAGAAGAACTGTGAGTATCGGTGTGGGGCTTTCCTTTAGCAAACCGTCGTGAGGCGAGGAAGCTCGGTCTTTTGCGAAGCAAAAGTTCCGAAGCCGAACGCGAGCGAATGTAGCCGCAGGAGCGTAATGAGCGTGTTTGCGGGGGATGTCCCGACGCCATGCTCATCCTTATGGATTTCACTTAGCCTTTATTTCCCGAATACCTGCTTCAACAGCTCGGTCGTCCTTGCCGCGGGGTTGGTCCGTATCTTCTTCTCTTCTTCTCCTACCATGAATAAAAGCCCGTCAAGGGCCTTTGTGGTGACATAATGGTCAAGGTCGACGGATTCCATGTTCCCGAAAGGAACTGATGAGGTGTATTTCCCGGTCATCTCCTTGTAAGAGCGCGTTACTCCGACCTTGTTCATGCTTGCAGAAACAGACGGTTTGAACTCAGCATAGATCTTGTCAAAGGTCTTCGATTTGAAATATTCCGTTGCTGCCGTATCATTGCCTCGAAATATCTTCATCGCGTCATCGAAGGTCATCTCTTTGATGGCGTCGACGAAGAATTTACGCGCCTTCGGCGCAGCATTCTCGGCGGCCCGGTTCATGCTTAATATAAAATTGTCCACCTGTTTCTGGTAGCCAAGCTTGCCGAGGACGTCTGCTGCCGTCTGGATGTTCTTCGGAAGCAGTATCTTGATAAGCTGGTTCATAAAATATCCGTCTGATTTTGAAACAGAGGTGACTGCATTCCCGGTTCCGATGGAAAGGGCCTCTTTAAGGCCTGATGCGGTTGTAGCTTCATCGGATCCGCCCCCTCCTGCAGCAGGAATTTTTTTAATCCCTTTCACAATATCATCAAGGGGCCCTGCGGAGCAGACAGCGGATGCTATTATAAAAATACTTAAAAATAATAAGCAGATACATTTTTTCACGGTAACCTCCTATGGCCTATTACAAGTGTTTTAAAACCATTTTTTTCTTTTGAAATAGAAGATCATGGAGATCCCTACCGCAAGCATCACCAGGAGCACGGCCGGATAACCCCAGCGCAATCTCAGCTCAGGCATGTACTCAAAGTTCATGCCGTAAAGGCCCACGATGAACGTGAGGGGGATAAAGATCGTCGCGATAATGGTTAACACTTTCATGACCTCGTTCATTCTGTTGCTTATGCTCGACAGGTAGATATCAAGCATGGCCGAAAGCATATCCCGGAATGTTTCGATCGTGTCCATGATGTGAACGCTGTGGTCATAAACATCCCTGAGATAAACATGCGTGTAATCATGTATGAGTGGCGATTGGCCCCTTTCCATATTGCCTACAACCTCCCTGAGCGGCCATACTATCTTGCGGAGGAAGATCATATTGTTTTTAAGTGCTTGCATTACTTTTAGCGTGCCTGCGCCGGGCTTGGCGATAAGCCGCGCCTCAAGGTCTTCTATCCTTTCGCCAAGCGTTTCGAGGACGGTAAAATAATTGTCTACGACAACATCTATCAGCGAATACATGAGATAGTCCGCTCCCATCTTTCTGATGCGCCCTTTGTCGTTTTTTAACAGCATCCTGACAGGATCAAAGATGCTCCCGTTATTTTCATTGAATGTTATGACAAAACGTTGTCCGAGTACCATGCTGATCTGTTCAGCGTGGACAATAACACCGCTTTCGTCAAAATAGACCTTTTTCAGAACAACGAATAGGTAATCGTCGTAATCCTCCATTTTTGGCCGCTGATCCGAGTTCATTATGTCTTCGAGAAGCAGCGGATGGAGGTCAAAATGTTGCCCGATCTTTTCAATGGTCTCAGCGTGTGAGATCCCTTCTACATTGATCCAGGCAACACCCGGCGTATCTTTCACGGGAAGATGTTGCTCTAAGTCCTTTACCTCGATCTCCCGGCACTCACCTTCGTTGTAAAGGAGGACTGTGATCGTTGGTTCCACCGGTTTTTCTTTCCCGATGTGAACGAGTGAGCCGGGAGGGAGGCCGGTCTTGGCAGAGCGTTTTTTCAATGACCCTGGTTTCAACTTCTCCCTCAAGGCAATCGTAACAGAGGGTGCCCCATCTGTCAACATTTAGCGTTTTGAAAACAGGACCGCCAAGGTTATTCTTTGTTGTTTTTTTATTCGTAAGATGGCAAAATTATTTATGCATAGCCACTCTTAAAATTTCGAACAGAGGAGGAGATGATGTTCAAAGAGTTCAAGACATTCATTATGCGAGGCAACGTGGTCGATATGGCGGTCGGCATAATCATCGGCGCCGCCTTTACCTCGATCGTCAAATCTCTTGTCGACGATGTCATCATGCCGCCGATCGGCCTACTGCTCGGCAATATTGATTTTTCTAATTTTTTCTTTGTGCTGAAAGAGGGCGGTAAAGTCGCAGGGCCTTACGCCACTCTTGCCGCCGCGAAAGCCGTCGGCGCCGTTACGCTGAGCTACGGCATTTTTATTAATACGATCATCAGCTTCCTGATCGTTGCATTTGCTGTATTTGTTATGATCAAACAGGTGAACAGGTTCAAGAGTGAGCCGCCCCCGGCAGCGCCGGATACGAAAGAGTGCCCTTACTGCATTTCGTCGATACCGATCAAAGCAGTAAAATGCCCGCACTGTACATCGGAACTGAAGGGATTGGAAGGCGGTGGATAGCCGACTCTGAAAACCTTCCGGGGTATTTTGTTTTCTGCTCTTCTCACCTTCTCATCCTCTGCTCTTCTGCATCTCAGGTCTCGGACCGGGATACTCGTAAAGATAGCATTTGATGCCGCCGTTATATAGTTTACGGTTTCGGACGGCCTTTTTCCCGAAGAACGCCTGGAACTGCGGGTGTGCGGATAATATGAAGAAGGACCACATATCAAGTCCGGAGAATACCTCTCCCATCTTTCTATAGATCCTTTCGATCTCTTTGCCGTCACCCATGCGTTCCCCATAAGGCGGGTTGGATATAATAAATCCGTATTTCTTCCGGGAACGGAATTCCTCAAAGGAGAGATTTTGAAAGACTATACGGTCCCCTACCCCGGCGTTTTCCGTGTTTTCCCGCGCCTTTTTAAGGACCTTGGCATCGTTGTCTGAAGCAAGTATCCTGAAAGCGGCGTCGTTGATCTTGCTCTCAGCCTCTTTTCTTGCCGCATCCCATATATGGCGGGGCATCTGGGGCCATCCTTCGGATGCAAAAGACCGCTTCAGTCCGGGCGCGATGTTTCTGCCGATCATGGCTGCTTCGATGGGTATTGTCCCGGAACCGCAAAATGGGTCGGCAAGTATCCTGTCGGAACTCCACCTGCTTAAAAGAACGAGCGCTGCTGCAAGGTTTTCCCGGAGAGGCGCCTCCCCTGCCCCTTCGCGGTACCCTCTCTTGTGGAGACCCTGGCCGGTCGTATCCAGGGTGAGCGTTGCCCTGTCTTTGAGAAGTGAGATCTCAATCCTGTACAAAGGCCCTGTTTCGGGAAACCGGTCTATTGCATGACTCTTCTTCATCGCCTCGATAACGGCCTTTTTCACTATGGACTGGCAGTCCTTTACGCTGGAGAGCTTTGAACCGATTGATCTCCCGATGACATGCATTGCGCCGTCAACGGGGATTATCCGGTCCCACCTGATGTCTCTGGTCCTCTGAAAGAGCTCTTCAAAATCCCTTGCCTCAAAATCAGCGATCCTGATAAGCACCCTGTCAGCCGTCCTGAGCCACATGTTGCATTTCGCTACGTCCTTCTCATCCCCCGTAAAGGTAACCCTGCCGTTCTCTACGGTCATGTCGTCGTAGCCGAGCCTTCTCAGTTCACGGGCCACAACGGATTCAAGGCCGAACGTTGAAGTTGCTATAATGGTATAATGTGCCATGTACGATCCGCCCTTTAATGTCTTATCTCTTTTTTGCTGCCTTTAGCCTGAGGGCCGTGCAGGTATCTTCGGTGAGATCGCATCCGTCAAGGCCGCACGGCTCTACATGGATGGTAATATCCGTGATAAGCGTCTTTTCGTTGATCGTTTTTTCAAGCTCATCGGCAAGGCTGTGCGCCTCATCGATGTTCAGCTTTTTGCAGATGAAAAGATGGAAGTCGATGTATCTCTTATTCCCTGAAAACCTTGTCCTGAGCTTGTGGTACCCCGCGTATGGATAAGGAAGCCGTCTGATAATCCCCTCGATCTGGTTCTGTGCGTCTTCAGGGATGCTTGTGTCCATGAGACCGTAGAGGCCCTTTTTCAAGATACGGAAGGCGGAGTATATGATGATGCAGCCTGTTATCACTGCGAAGAGCAGGTCGAAAAAGGTCCTGCCGGTGTAAAATGTAAGGGCAATTGCGGCGAGGGCGCTTATATTCGAGTAGATGTCGCTCGTGTAATGGAGCGCATCGGCCCTGAGCGTGTTGGAGTCGGTCTTTTCCGCGATCCTTTTCAGCGTAACGGTGATGATAAAGGTGAAAACAAGGGAGAGGAGCATGACCCCCACGTCAAGCATTGAGTAAACAATAGCCTCTTCATGCAAATATTCATGAACGGACCTGTATATGATAAGTGCACCTGATATGACGATCACAACCGCCTGAACGACCTGGGCCATGTCTTCGACCTTGCCGTGGCCGTACTGGTGCGAATCGTCTGCCGGCTGCGACGCCTTCCATATCGCGAAAAGGTTCATCGTTGACATGAAGACATCGAGGACGCTGTCGAGCCCGGACGAGACAACGGCCATTGAGTTTGAGGCAAGGCCGATAATGAATTTACTTATCGCGAGGACAAGTGCCAGCGATATTGCAGTTATCGAAGCTTTTTGCCTTATGTCCATGGTCCAACGCTATATGGTCGCTGTGACTCTACTGAACCAGCGGGTTTGGGGGCGGCTGAGCCGCCTTGATCTTGCCGAAGGCCTCTTCATACCTCTCAAGATTTTCCTGTAAGACGCTGACAATACGTTTCATATGGCCCGGTGTCACTATGATTCGCGAAACGAGATGGGGCCCGTTGGGTGATTGCAGGAACCAGTCAATTATGAACTCTTCTGCTCCGTGGGTCACAAGCATGGCATTGCTGTAACGGCCCCTCGACATATCGTCGCCTGTATTGATGGGCACCTGCGGCTGAGCATCAGTTTTTGCAGACATTTTTCCTCCCGTTGTGCATTCCTATTTTTTAAACCTTTCAAGTATCTCCGGCGGCGCCTTGTCCGGTGACCCGCAATCAAAAGGCGGCTTAGGGTCGTACTCCATCCCGAGCTGTATGGTCTTTGCCGCATCGTCGCCGGCCACTTTGCCCGCCAGGTACAGCGCCATATCAACACCTGCCGAAACCCCTGCCGATGTTATGATCTTGCCGTCCTGGACGAACCTGTCATCCCTGATATGAACGTTGTATTTCTTTAGCTGCTCCTTTCGTCTCCAGTGCGTGGTACAATCTTTGTCATCTAAAATGCCCGCCTCTGCCAGCAACAATGAGCCTGAGCAGACCGAAACCGTCCAGCTCGTTGTCCTGTCAACCTTCTGAACCCAATCAACGATCTCTTTGTT
Source organism: Deltaproteobacteria bacterium (assembly GCA_029559435.1). Taxonomy (GTDB): domain Bacteria; phylum Desulfobacterota; class Syntrophorhabdia; order Syntrophorhabdales; family Syntrophorhabdaceae; genus UBA5609. Next base: position 5,832 of record JAKQBZ010000135.1, read on the forward strand.
CCTAAGAAAATTATCAATGCCAAATCCCCCGGGAATAAGCAGGATATCCGCTTCCGTGATTTCATTGATCGAATAGTCAGCCTTCAACTCCAGCCCGTAGGTGTCCTTATATCTTCTCTTTTCATGCCCGCAAAAATATATCTTTGCGCCCGGCAGCCTCGACAGGACCTCATAAGGACCGATCACATCAAGGGCCGTATAGCCGTCGAAAAGCAAAATGACGATCCTGATCAACTGTGCATCCATGGTTACAGCCACCTTAATGTCCTGCATCCGGTTTGCCGTGAGCTACTTAAGCTCGATAGCAATGTTTTCAACGTTTTTGTCAACTTCAAAGGCGACCTCGTCGAAGCGCGGCGCGCGGAATGCTGGCCGTGCGGGCCTGTATGTGCCCCATGGTTGTTTCGGCCCGAACATCCCCTTTTCCATCTTGCCGGCCCCGTTCACGTCCTGGAAACAGCGTATGCCGTATGTACCCTTAGGGACGCCTTCGAACGAGAAAAGCGCCCTGCCCTTCTTTATGTCCTCAGGACCGACAGCGACAATAATGCCAAAGCCGGCATCTTTATCGCTTTCGAACTCTTCCTTGGTAACAAGCTGGATATAAAGATCGCCTGTCTTGGGGAAGGCTATCTCGCCGCTTACCTTAAAAAACGCCTGCTGTGCAAGCAACTGGCTGCCCGGCAAAAGAAAAAGGGCGATTATGAAGACAAGCTTTTTGAAAAGCATCCATTTATTGTATTTCATCGTTTCGACAACCCCCAAGATATTTGCGTAATTTTTTTTGTCCCTTTATACGTCCCGGTTGTATAAGTCAATACCTGATCCTTCTCAGCAGCAACCCTTTTGCCGGGGCTGTGGGGCCTGCGTTGACGCGATCTTTCGACGCAAGGATCGCCGGGAGACCATCTCTTCCCAATCTCCCCGCGCCGATAAGAACGAGCGTCCCGACGATGTTCCTTACCATGTACCGCAAGAAGCCTGTTGCCTCTATGACAACATAAACAAATTCGCCCCGCCTTTTTACCCCTGCCATGAGCACGTTGCGTACGGTGCTTTTATATATCTCGTCCTTCTTTTTAAAGGCCGCAAAATCGTGTTCCCCCTTAATGTCGACTATCGCTTCATCCATGGCGCCGCTGTCGATCTTATAAGGGATATGCCATGAATAGCGGAAATGGAAAGGCGAATGGAAGGTCGTGTTTGCAATGGCATATGAATAGACCTTGCTCTTCGCGGAATACCGGGCATGAAAGGATTGATCAACCTCAAGGGCGCCCTTTACCTTTATGTCGTCAGGCAGCAAGCTGTTCAGCCCCTTTTTCAAATTTACAAGCGGGATGCCTTTCCAGGTATGAAAATTAATTACCTGCCCTGATGCATGTACTCCGGCATCGGTCCTCCCCCCCGCATATATCTTGGCCTCGTGGTCAAGAATACGCGCAGCGGCTCCCCGTAAAACCTCTTCTACTGTTATCTTCTTTGGCTGGCGCTGCCACCCGTGATAATTTGTTCCATCGTACTCTATCACAAGCGCAATATTCCTCATGGAAGACCTTTGTATATATGCCTAAATGTGCGTATCCGGCAAGACACGGCGCTTTGTTACCGCTTTACCTTTTCGTTTTCAGGTTTTTTAAGTTTGGAGGGTTCCTGTGACGCTTCCTTTTCTTTTTGCAGTTCCTTGGTCCGTGCGATCTCTTTTTCTTCAATCTTTTTATAGAGTTCTTCAACTTCTTTTTTAAGACCGATGTTCTCTGCCTTCAGGTAGCTGTTCTCTTCCTTTAATGCCTTGATCTCCTCTTTTAACCCTTTTACCTCTTTGCCACAGGAGGCACAAAAAGTCATCAGCATAACGACAGCGATTATGGTTGTAAGGTATTTCATAGCTTTCAGTTTATTTATTTTCCACGATGTTTGTCTCATTGTCAATGCTTATTGTTTATGTTACATTATTACCAAAAAACCGCTGAAAAACAACAACACAGGGAGGATTTGATGCAGACATCTGTTGTTACCGTTCCCATTGAAGAGGAGATGCGAAGATCATACCTCGATTATGCCATGAGCACTATCATAGGAAGGGCTTTGCCCGATATACGGGACGGCCTGAAGCCGGTTCACAGGAGAATTCTCTATGCGATGTACGAATTGAACAATACCCATGATAAGCCATACAAAAAATCTGCAAGGGTCGTCGGCGATGTGATCGGCAAGTTCCACCCGCATGGAGACCAGGCGGTCTATGATGCAATAACAAGGATGGTCCAGGATTTTTCCCTCCGCTACCCCCTCATCGACGGTCAGGGAAACTTCGGTTCAGTAGACGGCGACGCTCCGGCAGCAATGAGGTACACGGAGATCAGGCTTTCAAGGATAGCAGAAGAGATACTGGAAGATATCGAAAAAGAAACGGTCGTCTTTAAGGCAAACTACGATGACTCCCTTGTCGAACCTTCCATACTGCCTTCGAAGATACCGAACCTGCTCATCAACGGGTCTTCAGGCATAGCGGTCGGAATGGCAACAAACATACCTCCGCACAACCTTAAAGAGGTTGTGGACAGCATGGTCGCTTATATCGAAAACCCCGATATTACGGTATCCGATCTCCTGCAGTATATCCCGGGACCTGATTTTCCTACCCAGGGAATTATTTACGGCAGGCAGGGCATCCGCGAAGCTTACGAAACCGGGAAAGGCCATATCATCCTCCGTGCACGGGCTTCCATCGAGCAATACAGAAAAGACGGGCGGGAGGCGATCATAATCACCGAGATCCCTTATCAGGTCAACAAAGCCCGCCTCATCGAGAACATTGTTGAGCTTATCAACGAAAAAAAGATCGAGGGCATTTCCACGATCAGGGATGAATCGAACCGGGAAGGCATGAGGATCGTCATTGAGCTGAAAAAGGGTGAAATTGCCGTGCCCATCCTGAACCAGCTCTATAAACATACTCAGCTGCAAACCACCTTCGGCATCATTTTCCTCACCATCGTCAACAATGAGCCGAGGCTTCTGAACCTCAGGGAAATAATAAAGGAGTTCATCGATTTCCGTAAACAGATAGTAACGAAACGGTCTACCTTTGAGCTGAACAAAGCCCTCGACAGGCTCCATATCCTTGAAGGGCTCAAGATAGCCCTTGAGCATATCGATGAAGTCATTGCCCTAATTAAAAAATCGAAAAACACACAGGAGGCCCGGGCATCGCTGATCGAAAAGTTTGCTTTGTCTGAAAAACAGTCAACAAGCATACTTGAAATGCGGCTCCAGCGCCTTACCTCCCTTGAGCAGGCAAAGATAATAGATGACCACACAAACACGGCGGAAGAGATCAAGCGCCTGCAAAAGATACTCCAGAGCGAAAAGCTCCTCCTGGGCATTGTCAAGAAAGAGCTCCTCGAGATAAAGCAAAAATACGGGGACGCCAGGTATACCGAGATAGTTGATGAGCTTCCGGAGATTACGCTGGAAGATATGATCAAAGAAGAAGAGGTCGTTGTAACGATCACTTACAAGGGGTATGCGAAAAGGACTTCCCTTGATCAGTACAAGCACCAGATCCGCGGCGGGAAAGGGAAAACAGGCATCGTAGTGAGGGAAGAGGATTTTGTTGACCATCTTTACATAGCATCGACGCACTCGTATATCCTGTTCTTTACGAATACCGGAAAGGTTCATGTAGTGAAGGTTCACACCATACCGGAGGCAAGCCTCTCTGCAAAGGGCAAGCATATTGTAAACCTTATCAACATCGGCAAGGGCGAAAGGATAACGGCCATTACGCATGTCAGGGAATTTTCCCCTGATAAATATCTATTTTTTGTTACGAAAAAGGCCCATGTTAAGAGGATGGCCCTTGATCTCCTGAAGAATATACGGTCCACGGGGATCAGGGCGATAACCCTTCCCGACGACGATAGCCTCGTTGGCGTTCTTGAAACGAACGGCGAAAGCGAGATCATGCTTGCGACAAAAAAAGGCCTGTCTATACGCTTCCTTGAAAAGCAGATCAGGCCTATGGGCAGGACTGCCTACGGAGTAAAGGGGCTGCGCTTCAAGAAAGGAGGCGACGAGGTCATTTCCTTAGAGATCGTCCATAAGGCTTGCAACATTTTCACGGTAACCCAGAAAGGCTATGGAAAGCGGGCGCCTTGCTCCCAGTACCGGATACAGTCAAGAGGCGGCTCAGGCATCCTCAACGTGAGGTGCGGCGCAAAGAACGGGGAAGTCGTGAGCTTAAAAAAACTGGGAGAAAAAGACGAGGTCATCCTGGTCACCGATACGGGAAGAACGATCAGGTTTGGCGCCAATGATATACCTGTCCAGAAAAGGGGCGGCCTCGGCGTAAAATTGATGGGCCTGAAAGAAGGCGAAGCTATCAGCGGCACGGCGATAATAGGCGAAGAAGAATGAAGATCGGCCTGATAGGGGCAGGCGCCTGGGGTACGGCTTTCGCCCTTCACCTTGCGAGAACGGGAAAAGAAGTACTGCTATGGGTCTTTGAAAAAGAACTTTTTGATATTGCGGAAAAGACAAAGGAGAATTCTTACTACCTTCCCGGCTTTGCCCTGCCGGACAATATCTCATTTACCGACGACATAAAAAGCGTCCCTGAATTTTCCGGGAATATTATTTTTGCCACCCCTTCCTTTGCCCTGAGAAAGACCGCTGCAATGATCTCTGAAGAGCTACCGGGCAAACGCGTGCTGATCCTCACAAAAGGGATCGAGAACGGCACAAACCTGTTTATGAGCGAGGTCATCAAAGAGATAGCGCCCGGAAGGGCCCGCATTGCCTCTCTCTCAGGGCCGTCTTTCGCGAAAGAGGTCGCGGAAGGGCTCTTCACATCCACCGTTATAGCCTCAAATGACAAAGAGCTTTCGCTCTATTTTCAGAAAATCATACACAGCAACACGTTCCGGGTATATACGAGCGATGATATCGCCGGCGTTGAGCTTGGCGGGGCGATGAAGAATATCATGGCGATCGGCGCGGGCATTATCCAGGGCCTGGATCTTGGCACCAACACCCTGGCAGCGTACATAACCCGCTCTCTCGCCGAATTGAAGAGGCTGGGAAGATCGTTGGGCGCAAGGGACACAACGTTCATGGGGCTTTCCGGAATGGGAGACCTGATACTGACATCCTACGGAAAACTAAGCAGGAACAGGTTTTTCGGCGTTGAGCTCGCACAGGGAAAAAACGCAGCAAAGATTATTGAGGGCCAGAAAAGCGTCGTTGAGGGTTATTACACGGTCAAGGCGGCTTACGACCTTTCACGAAAATTGAATGTTGCAATGCCGATCACTGAAGAGCTCTACAAGATCATATACGAAGGAAAGAACATCCAGGCATCTCTGCAGGATATCATCAGCAGGGAATATAAGGAAGAAGACGAATAAACCCGTACCTTTAAAGCTACCGTAAGATTGCCACGTCACATTGCTCCTTGAATCGCCCTTACGCCTCACGCCTTACGACTGACGGGTCTGACGTTCGGTCCTCCGCCTTTTACCGTGCTCACAATGACAAGGCCGGCAAGAAACAAGAGGGAGATTGACAGGACAGCGGGCCTCTGATCTCGGAACGTGGACGATATGAATCCGAACAAAAGAGGGCCGATGATCGCCGATGATTTGCCTACCATGCTGTAAACGCCAAAGTACTCCGCTTCAGAACCATCAGGAATAAATTGAGCATAAAACGCCCTCGTTGACGCCTGTACTGTTCCCAGGCCAAGGCCGGCCACAGAGGCGATGATCATGAATTGTATTTTGGTCTGGATGAAATAGACCGTTGTCGTCGTGAGTATCCAGAGCACAAGGGACAGCATGACCACCCTTTTGGGCCCCCAGTAATCAATAAAGCGCGCCATGATGAATGCGCCCGCGAGCGCCGTCGCCTGAATAATAAGATATATGCCGATCAGTTCCACCGGTTTGAACAAAAGGGTTGTGGCGGCAAAAATGCTGGAAAAAACGATGACCGTATTAACGCCGTCTTCATATATCAGGTAGGCAAGGAGAAACCTTCTTTGCTCTTTATTTATCAGAAGCCTGCGAAAGGTCGATATCGTTGACCTTAGGCCGTCCATAGCCGCCTGATAGGGGCTGACATTGCCCTTTTCGTCACAGGGCAAAAAGAAAAAAGCCGGCAGCGAAAAGGCGCCGAAAAAGACGGCTACCATGGGCCAGACAAGTTCAATATGACCGGCTTTCATAATAAGAAGCCCTATAAGGAGGGATATGATAGAACCGGCATATCCTATTCCATATCCCCACGCAGATACCCTGCCCTGGTGCTCCGTGTCGGCAATATCATTGAGAAAGGCGTTATAAAAAACTAGGCCTCCTTCAAGGCCTATGTTTGCAAGGACGATCATCAGAAAGCCCTCGATGGCCATTCCTTCTTTGAGAAAGTACAAAGACGCCGTCATGACCACGCAGAGCAGCGTATATGCCACAAGAAACCCTTTCCGCTTCTTTGCGTAGTCCGCCATGCCGCCAAGGAAGGGGGAGCTAAGGGCAACGAAAGCCATGCTTAACGCTATTGCCCTGCCCCACCACAGGTCTCCTTCGTTCGACGCGTTGCCGACAACAATGCCTGTGTAATATACAGGAAATATCACCGCTGAGATCACGGCGGAATAGCTCGAATTTGCAAAATCGAAAAGGCACCAGGAAAATACTTTTTTATTCATCTTTTGCTTGCCATGATACAATACAATTTTTTCTTCGCCATATCATCCTAAAAATATCTTTTGCAATTGTCGCGATAAAAGATATAATCGTTAGGTACGAGTGTTTAAGGAGGGGTTATGGACTTGCGGATCTTTGAGAAGATGGAGGCTCCTGAGCTGCGGAGTTATATAGAATTTTTGCTTTGGCACTACCGGGTTATCGACGCCTTCTGGTTCCTTTACGTAGCGGACAAATTTGACCAGCCGACGGCAGAGCGGATCAACGAACAGGTATGGGGGCGCGTGCCTCAGATGGCTGCCGATGATCTTATAAAAAGGTTCAACATCAAAGAGAAAGGCCTCAAGGGCTTTGTAAAGGCGTTAAAATATTTTACCTGGACGATTATCGTAGGGTACCAGATCGAAGAGAAAGACGACGAGGTGATCATTACCGTGCCCAGCTGCCCTACGCAGGAAGCAAGGTTGAGAAGGGGCCTTGATGAATTCGTGTGCAAATTGATGCATAAAGGAGAATTTGAGAGCTTGGCCCGTGCAATAGATCCAGAGATCAAGGTAGAATGCCTTTTCGCACCTCCCGACCCGCATCCCAAAGAGGCGTTCTGTAAGTGGAGGTTCACCATGGAAACAAACAAATAAATAATATACTAAAGGGGGAAAGATATGGATTTATTTTCAGCAATGAAGGGGAGAAGAAGCTGCCGCCACTACCTGCCTGAAGCGATAAGCGAAGACATCATTGAAAAGATACTGGAAGCGGGTACATGGGCCCCGTCGCCTCTTAATACGCAGCCCTGGGAATTTATCGTCATCACGAACAGGGATGTCAGGGAGAAGATCTTTCATGAAGCAAACAGATGCCGCGTATGGGCGCTTGATATAAGCCAATGGAAATGGCTGGACACCTATCTCATCGATTTTCTCAAGCAGGCCCCGGTGATTATTGCTGTTGTCGGTGATCCGAAAAAATCAGGCGTCGATATGTTCATGGAAGAAGGTATGGTGGGCTATCTGTCTGCATGCTCCGCCGCAATACAGAACATGCATCTTGCCGCATACGCTTATGGCCTTGGCAGCCTCTGGTTTACTTTATTTGACAAAAAGAAGCTGCGGGAGATCCTCGGTATCGACGAAGCTAAAAACCCGGTAGCGCTGGTATGCCTTGGAAAAAAGGCAAGCGAACCTGCCCCGTTGCCGAGAAAAAGCGTGAAGGACAAAACAAGGTACATACGGTGATCGCCGGTCCCGACCCTGTCCGCGGCATCTTTCGCTTGATATAACGGTTTCGCCGGCTACGCCTTCTGTATCTCAACCAGCGTAACTTCGAAGAGAAGTTCTTTGCCTGCGAGGGGGTGGTTCATGTCAAGGGTAACATCGTTATCCGTTATCGCGGAAACGACAACATTCGTGACGCTGCCCTCCGGCGAGCGGACCTGAAGCACCATGCCGATTTTTAGATCAATGTCGTCAGGTATGCGGGACTTGTCGACGACGCCCACGAGATCTTGCCTGTAGGCGCCATATGCCTCTTCGGCCTCTATGGAGATCACTTTTGTGTCGCCTTCGCACATGCCAACCACGCCCTTTTCAAACCCGGGGATCACCATTCCCTGGCCTATTGTAAACTCAAGCGGCTGCCTGTTTTCCGATGAATCAAATACCGTACCGTCTTGCAGGGAACCTTTATAATGAACTTTGACCTTGTCGTTTTCTTTTGCTTCTATCATTTCTTACTCCTTCAAAAACTATGAACGCCGGCAGATCTGGATCAGGTCTTTTAATACCTGCGGGAATATTTGCCTTTCTGCCTTTCTTTTGGCGGGCGCGCCTCCTGAACGGCAATCGTGCGCCCCATGAACTGGGTATCGTGGAGCTCCTTTTTCGCCTTCTCGGCGTCTGCCTGTGACCCCATCTCTACAAAGCCAAAACCTTTTCCCTCTATGACCTTGACCTCTACAACTGTGCCGTATCCGGAAAAGAGTTCTTTCAACTGCTCACTGCTGACAGCATAGCTTAGATTTCCTACATATAATTTGCTCTGCATTGCTACCTCCGTTTTTTAATAGTTTTGATCCTCAAGCTTTGCATGGAGATAGAGAGCGGTCAGCAGGTCTATCTCAAAGTTGAACATTATATAAAAGGGAAAAAAATACCTGAGTGAGAATATTTATGCTCATCATTCAATGGGCGGCCTGTTATATCTACAGTATATGCCGATTTCTTTGAAAAGAAAAGGTTTTTCTATCGACATATGATCATTCGTAAAGATATTGCCTCAATGTACAGCGTTTATCGATCAGCCTTTGTATCTCTCCATGCGGGATAGTGAAGGACGGCATGCCGAGCGGACGGGGGCCAACCTCGTATTGCTGATAGGCAAACTCAATCCCTCTGTCGGTTACGGCAAAGTTTTCGGGAAGGTAAAATTTATCGAGGAACTGATTGTCCAGGAGGTCGAGCATATCATCGGCCCTGGCCTTTTCGACAAAAAATTCTTTCCCTCGCCTGGCCAGTTCCTGGCGGCCTGGATCGGAAAAACAATCGTTGATGTCGAGCCTTTTCCCTGTTCCGGCATCGAAGTTCAGATAGGTGAGGCTGTTTAATCCATTCGCGGCGCCATAGGGCATTTCGTAGCTAATAATCTTTACAGTAAAGATGCTGCCGGCATTATGCATCACATCTGCGGCTGACGAAAATTCATATCCTTTAAAATTATTCCTCATGATAAATCTTTTTACACCCTGCACAAAGTCCTTTTGTTCGCCAAAGGACTGGCTTGTAGCCTTTCCGGGAAAACGGATTGTCAATACGTTTTTTCTGATCTGCCCGTTGATGGAACGGTATTGCCTGTTAATGCCTGCGACCTCAGGGTACTTCAGCTTGATCACTACCCCGTCCTGATTGTAATCGAAGGTCTTTATCGTGTACGCGAGGAAACGATCTGTTTCAATGCCGTGGGCTGCCGGAATAAGAAGCAAAAGGCTGCAGATGAAGGAGAGTATTGCCTTGCGCAATATCCAGATCAAGCAGCCCGATATAGAAAAGGCGCTTACAACGATGCGCCTTTGATTATCTGGCTCCCCGGGCAGGACTCGAACCTGCAACCTACTGGTTAACAGCCAGCCGCTACTGCCGATTGAGCTACCGGGGAACATACATTCTTATTAACCCGTTACAACGGTCTATAATAAACAATAAAAGCATTTGCGTGTCAAGGTTTCTCAGCCTTAAAAATCACCTTTTTGAACTTCCTTTTGCCCACCTTCCAAATATATCCGATGGCGTTCTCGAATGACATCTCTTTGCCGGTTACCCTTGTAAGCTTGATGTTCGCATGGGGCAATGTCAATTGCGCTTCAGATGTATATGCAAAGCCCGACACCCCGCCTTGCTCGATCATCCTGATCCCTTCCCCCACAGAGGTCACTGCACCGATATCCCGAAGAAAATGCGGGATCGAAACAGGATCTTTTTCAGGTTTCTTCATTGTTGAGGTGTCTATCTCTTCGGGAACTTCCTTCTCTTTGAACATCTTTTCAAAGTTTTCGTGGGCGGCCTTCGCTTCTTCTGCGTTATGGAACCTTGCTATGATCTCTTTCGCGAGGTTCACCTTTGCGCCTTTCGGATGTATCGTTCCTCTCTGCATCCCCTCTTTCAGGTCTCTCAGTTCCTCAAGGGATATGTCGCTCAAAAGCTCGTAGTACTTCAGCATCAGCTCATCGGATATGGACATGAGCTTGCCGAACATGGCATCCGGCGGCTCGTCGATGCCGACATAGTTCCCGTAGCTCTTGCTCATCTTATTAACACCGTCGGTCCCTTCAAGGAGGGGGACGGTAACGATCACCTGCGATTCCAGGCCATAAGATTTTTGTATGTCCCTGCCGACAAAAAGGTTGAAGATCTGGTCATGGCCTCCGAGCTCCACATCGGCATTCAGGGCCACCGAGTCATAACCCTGCACCAGCGGATACAGGAATTCGTGTATGCTGATGGACTGATTGTTTTGATACCTGTTCCTGAAGTCCTCGCGCTCCATCATACGCGCCATAGTGTACTGCGCGCAGAGCCTTATCATGTCCGCCGCGTTCATTGCCTCAAACCACTCGCTGTTAAAGCGAACCTCTGTCTTTTCAGGGTCAAGTATCTTGAACACCTGTCTTTTATAGGTCTCTGCGTTTGCGAGCAACTCTTCCTTTGAAAGGGCCGGCCTCGTCTCGATCCTTCCGGTAGGGTCTCCTATCATGCCCGTAAAATCACCGATGAGAAAGATGGCCGTATGGCCCAGCTCCTGGAACTGCTTGAGTTTCTGGAGGACAACCGTATGCCCGAGGTGCAGGTCGGGCGCTGTAGGATCAAGCCCGAGCTTGACACGGAGCGGCCTTTTGTCCGCTTTTGCCTTTATCAGCTTGTTCCTCAGCTCATTCTCATTAACGAGGTCAACGGCGCCTCGCTTAATGATCTCTATATCTTTCTCTATTTCCATATGCCGTCCCTGTATTCAGTCTATCTTCTGCTTTACCCGTTCTATTGCAACGCACTTCTTGCTTGTGCTGTCTATCGTTATTATCACGCCCTGCGCTTCGATATTATCCTTCCCGACCTCAAATTTCTGCGGCAGCTGCGTCAGGAACCTTTCAAGAACGACGTCTTTTTCCATGCCTATTACCGAGTCCGCAGGGCCTGTCATCCCCGCGTCCGTAATATATCCTGTGCCCTTTGGCAGGATCCGTTCATCGGCTGTCTGAACATGGGTATGAGTTCCTACAACCGCAGAGACCTTTCCGTCGAGGTACCATCCCATAGCTATCTTCTCAGAGGTTGCTTCGGCATGGAAATCGACAATGATAGGAACGTTCTCTGCGACCTCCCCGAGGAGCCTTTCCATCGCCCTGAAAGGGCATGTAAGGGTATTCATGAAGATGCGGCCCTCGATGTTCGCAACACAGAGAGATTTTCCGTTCTTCCGGACGATCGTGTAACCGAAACCCGGAGTGCCGTCGGGATAGTTCAAGGGGCGTATTACCCTCTTTTCTTCCATGAGGAAAGTGGTGATCTCCTTTTTCTTCCAGACATGGTTCCCCGTAGTGATAATATCGACTCCGTGGGACAGCACTTCCAGCGCTGTTGAGGCGGTAACGCCTATTCCTCCGGCAAGGTTCTCACCATTGATAACGTAAAAATCCGCTTTGACGGTTTTTATATACCTTTCTATCGCTCTTCGCCCCGGTTTGCCGATAACATCACCGAGGAACAGCACAGTTATGTTATTTTGCATATTCTATTGACCTGGTTTCTCTGATCACGACAACCTTGATCTGCCCCGGATAGGAAAGGTCTGTCTCTATCTTTTTTGCGATATCCCTCGATATAACATTTATGCTGTCGTCGCTGATCCTTTCGCTGTTCACAACAATGCGGATCTCGCGGCCCGCCTGTATTGCGTAAGATTTTTCAACGCCCTGAAAGCTGTTGGCTATGCGCTCCAGCTCTTCAAGCCGCTTAATATATGTTTCCAGCATCTCTCTCCTGGCGCCCGGCCTTGCCCCTGACAGGGCATCTGCTGC
>JAKQBZ010000141.1 GCA_029559435.1 Deltaproteobacteria bacterium
CCCTTGTCTTTGGGAAAATCGGTTTTGATGTAAACGCTCTTCTGGAAGACCTTTTCTATGGTGCCTTCCATCTCTTTCTTCGCAAAGGTAAAGGTGACCTTGTCTCCTGCTTTCATTTATCCCCCGGCCGATTCTGTATGGGTTGCTTCAGATTTTGTCTCTGGTTTGGTTTCCGAAATTGTCTCTGTTTTTTCTTCCTTTTTCTCTGTATGTTTCGCGCCGTTCTTGCCGTTCTTGCCGTTCGCGGAGTCGACCGGTTTTTTGTAATCTGTTACATACCAGCCGGTGCCTTTCAGGTGGAACGCGCACGGCGATATGATCTTTTGCATTGCGCCGTTGCACATAGGGCATTCGGTCAAAGGCTCTTCAGAGATCTTTTGGAATATTTCGAATACCTTTCCACATTCCGTGCATTCATATTCATAGATAGGCATAAAAATCCTCCAAAAAAATCCTTTAACGGTAATAATATAATGCCAAGGGTCCTTGCTCGTCAAGGGATTAATATGAAACAATAAGGTAAAGTCATGCAAAATTGCACAAAACTCCTTGACATAAAAGCAAATGTTTTAATACAATTCATACTAAAGATGAAGATCAAGATACTTGGCTGTTACGGTAATTACATAGGGAAATACCGGGCAACATCCTTTCTCATCAACGATACGATACTTCTCGACGCGGGAACGGTTACCGAGGCCCTTGACGACGAAGCCTTGAAAAAGATCAAGCAGGTGCTGATAACCCATACGCATATCGACCACGTAAAGGGACTTTTTCCTTTTGTTGATGAGCTTGCCATGATGGGCGACTACTCGATCGAGCTGATCAGCGTAAAGCAGATACTTGAGATCATATCGCAAAACCTTCTTAACAATTTAATATGGCCCGATTTTACCGTTATACCATCGGAGCACAAGGGGATCATCAAGCCTCACGAGATACCGATGGAGCAGGTGTCCTCGATCAATAGCATCACTGTGGAGCCTGTCTTGATGACGCACACGGTTTTTACGGTAGGCTATATCGTGAAGGAGGGCAAGAAGGGTTTTATGTTTACCGCTGATACGGGACCCACGAAGAGGTTCTGGGAGGTGGCCGGCAGAACAAAAGGCATAGAGTTCATCATATCGGACGTCTCCTTTCCGAACAGGTTAAGCAGGCTGGCGAAGATATCAGGGCATATGACAACAGCCATGCTTGCCGAGCATATCGACAGGCACAAACTTGGTACGATGCCGATCTATGTGACGCATATAAAGCCTATCTTTCTCGAAGAGATACATCAGGAGCTGGATGCCCTCAACAGGGACAATATTAAATTGCTCAAGCAGGGTTCGACGATAACCGTATAGCTTTAGAGGAAAGAAAGTTTTAATAGAGAAATACATTCAAGGGGTGACCAAAAAATGAAATGGTATGCCGCATTGCTTATCGGTGTATTTGCCTTGACCTTATGTGCCGGTTTTGCAGGCGCCCAGTCGCAATTCGAGATGGGCATGAAAGAATTCCGCGATGAGAATTACGAGGAGGCCCTTGTTTATTTCCTCGAGGCCAGGAAGGCTGAGCCCACATCGAGCACCGTGGCGTTCTACACAGGCCTCACCTATAAGATCATGGAGCTCTACAGGGAGTCCACCCCCTACCTGAGAGACGCGGTGACCTTTACCCCCCGGATCAAAGAGGCGCTCGTGGAGCTCGTTGATGTGCTCTACCAGACGGACAATATAAAAGAGGCAAAGGAATGGCTTGAAGTGGGGGAAAAGGAAGGGATCCAGCCTGCGCGCATCCAGTTCCTGAAAGGGCTTGTGTATTTGAAAGACAAGAAGTACGACGAGGCGATCACGGGCTTTGAGAAGGCAAAGGAGCTCGACCCATCACTGGCGCAGCTTGCCGAGTTCCAGATAGCGAGCGCAAATATGCAGGCCGGGCAATATAGAGAAGCCCAGAACCGCTTCAAGGCAGCGATAAGAGTCGACCCCACAACCGATATGGCAACGTTGGCAAAGGATTACGACAAGGCCCTGGCGGAAAAATTCGAACGGGAGAGGCCCTGGAGGTTCAGCGTAGGGCTTGCTTATAAATACGATACCAACCTGGTGGCAAAACCGGGGGGAGGCCCCGTCGCCGATGTGATCTCGAACGAGAGCGACTATGCAGTGAACATGACGGCGAGGATCGCATATACCTTCCCGTTTTCCTTTAAAAAACCTTATAATATGACCATCCAGTACTCTGTCTACGCCGACAGATATTTCCAGCGCGATGACTATAACAGCATGACAAATACCTTGAGCTTCATCCCCGGGTACAACTTTGAGAAGTTCTCTCTCAGCGTCCCCATAACGATACTCTACAACTGGCTGCAGCGCGACAAGGGCACCGATTTCACCCAGAGCGCGAGCTGGTACAGCGACACAAAATATATGCGGTACTACAGCGTTGCGCCTACATTGAGATATATGGTAAGCCAGAACAGCATCGCGGAATTTTCGGTAGGCTACACGAATAAATATTATTTTGTGGCGCCCTTGACCGCCCCGGAGGAAAGAGACGGCAGGCTTTACAATGCGAGCATAGGGTATACCTACTTCTTTTATGACGGAAGGGGTTTCCTCAACCTGAAATATACCTACGGACAGGATAATACGATAGGCGATAACTGGGCGAACAAAGAACACAAGTGGGGAATGAACCTCCTCTACCCCCTCTGGTGGAAGCCTCTCAAGCTGCAGGTCTCAAGCGAAGCGGCATTTACGAAATATGTCTTCCCCAATGCCACATTCGACGGTATGACGCGGAGAAACGACACCTATAACACCTCCCTCGGGCTTATCTACGAACTGGGGAAAAGCGCCGACATTACGGCCCAGTATACCTATATCAGGGATAAAAGCAATATAGCGACCTATGACTACACGCGCGAGATATTCTCATTGGGGATTGAGTACCGTTATTAATAAAAAGTTCACGGTTGATCATTCATGGTACCCCTATTATATATCCCTTGACAATTTCAAAATGGTTGGTATAATATTGTAATACGTAATACCTTGTATTTGTTATAGAAATTAAAAGCAGTCAACAGTGGTGGGACACTTGCAGACTCACATCCGGGATAATAAATCCAAACAGTTAGAAGTTTCTCTGTTTCCACGCTGTTTTTGCATAGGTTTATCATGAAAAAAAAATTAAAATTTAATAAAGAGAGGTACCAATCATGAAGACTCGCATCTCCCTTAACAAGGTCTTCTGGTCGTTTCTCATCATAACCTTTATCGCCGGCGGAATAGCCCTTGCCGCCCCCGTAGGCAAGATCACCGCTATCGAGGGACGCGTGGACGTCCTCAAGGCGGGGAAGAACGTCGCGACCCCCGTTTCTCTCGGCGCCCCCGTCGACATCGGCGACATCTACCGGGCAAAGAGCAGGAGCAAGGCGGAGGTCACCTTCGTGAACAAGAACATCCTGCGGATCGGCCAGTCGTCCCGCGTGGAGATCAAAGAATACATGGTTCAGGGAGAGAAAAGCACCGGCGTCATCCGCCTCCATAGAGGGAGAGTGCAGGCAGTGGCGGGCGAGGACTTTATCAAGCGGGCAGCGGCCCTCGCGGAAGGGAACCGCTTTGAGGTCCATACCCCTAACGCCGTCGCCGGGATCAGGGGCACCAACATGCTCGTCACCCTTATCGGCGGTGCAACGACGGTCATCTTCGTCACCGGGCAGGGGTACCTCTACAACCCCAGCCTCCCGCAGATCGTTGCCGCCGTTACCGCGGGCTTCACCTCGGCCGTTCCCTCGGCGAACACCCCGCCGACAGCCCCGAGGAAGGTGACCCAGAACCAGATCAACAACGCCCTTCAGCAGGTAACGCCCACCGGGACCGGTGGTGGCGCCGGAGAAGGTTCCGGCACCGGAACAGGAACCGGCACGGGCACCGGAACAGGCACCGGCACCGGTACCACCGCAGGGACAGGCACCGGGACAGGTGACATGGGGACCGGGGACGGAGGACAAGCGAGCCCGCCGCCTGAGCCCCCGAAAGTAGTGGTTGTGGTGGTTCCCGAACCGCCACCACCACCGCCTCCACCGCCCCCGGCGCCGCCAGCGCCGCCGCAGGAAGGAATAAACCTTACGGGGACATTGGGAGGGATGCCTTTTGAAGGGGGCGGAACGCTATCGGACACCACCCTCACCGCCAATATACCTACCAGCGGTACGGGCACCATATCTGCATCGGGAACAGTGACCGGAGACACTGGCACAACGCATCCGGGCACCGCAACAGGGACCTCCGACACAGGCGGCGCCTTCATCGGCTATACGCCGGGCGTGCAGGGCTCATGGCTGAACCGCCTCTCATTTCTCTATCTTGAAGGCGGGAGCCTTTACTTCCTCACAGGCGACGCGCCGGGAACGTTTGACGGCACCACCTTTTCCTTCAGCGGCAGCCTTACAAGAAGCGGCTCCGTGGGGACCATCACCGTTGTGCCGGAAGAGGGACAGACACTCCTCGAAGCCTTTTCCTATACAACACCGGGTTTTTCACCGCCTCAGCTCTTTCCGAACACTCTCCCATTTGTGATCGGTGACGGACAGCTCGTGATTTACCCTGAGAGCAGAGATGGTTTAGGTGGATACCGCGTCACCAATGAAGGCAGAAAGGTCGCCTTCACGTCAGAGATCTACAAGGGAGGCTTTGGCACAACGGAAACTCCATCACTCCCCTATCTCGGATACGCAGAGTTGGAACAATACGGGATCGGGCCACTCTCCTATACCCATGATGCGACAAACTACAAGTTCACGTTGGGTGCGAACCTCGATTTCATCGGCATTGACCCGCAGATCGGGCCCTACCTCGGCTGGTACGATATGAGATATCTCGGCACCTATTGCCCTATCGGCGAGTACTTCAGGATGACCGGCGCCGGCAACGGCGTAAGCACCCCCGCAAGCTTCTTTGGCGAATGGGGAGGCATGGGGCCGGATGACGGCTATTCGCTCTATTACAATAACTACGGCATGATGATGCTCGCAGGAGAGGACTACGGTTATCTTGGAGGGACGGCCGCTCCCTGGACAAGCCCCGCGAGCTTTACCGCAATGGGCACATATGACCTTGATCCGGCTGACAAGCCCCATTACCTGATGAACACCCATGTCTATGCTACCACCACAGAAGATGTCTCTCAGGAAGTAATGGGGTCAATGGCAGGGTTCGTTGGCGCCATATGGAAGGGCGGGGATGCCTCGACCGCCGGCGCGATCTCTGACGGAACACTGCGGGCGGTATACGTAAGCACGCCCGACGGGAACGGATATGTGACCACAGGCGTCATGAGAAGCGATGTATCCGGCTTCTACTATCCCTTCTCCGAGGGCTCCAAGATGTGGAGGGCGGGCGGAACGCTTACCCCGACGCCTTATGCGATGGTCCTTGACCCCTCCGATCTGTATTATGGCGACGGATTCGTATGGGGCGGGTTGTCGGGCGACTTTAACGGCACGGGATATATTTACGGAGAGGCCGGCGGCGATGTCAAGTTCCTCTATACCTCCTCGCAGTCCCTGCCTTTCGGCATCTTCAACATAAAGTTCGGCTACGATGACAACTACAATTACTACGATTACAAGCCGACAGGAAACCCTTCGTGGAGCGCAAAGCTCGGCGGCTTCGGCGTCTTTGATAACGACAGCGGGTGGATCGGGTACTGGCTCCTTACGGCAAGCGGCACCTGGACCGATGCAGGGGAGGTAACGGGCAGCGCGGCGGGAAAGGTGATGACGCCGCTTCGCCTCTATGACGCAGAGGGAAAGTTCTCGGGCGTCAATTCGAGCGAGGGCGACTTCGGCGAATGGATAGGCCAGGTGATAGGAAGCTATTACAACGGAACGGATCTTAAGTTCTTCAGTGAATTCTATGCGGATATGCTCGACGCGGTTAACTATGACGGCATATATTTCGAGTACCTCTCGGCCCTGGAAGGCTATCTCGGAGGGACGGCGAGCCTCTGGAGCGGGAGCAACATCCCCATCACAATAATGGGTTCGGTGGGCCCGTCCTGCCTCTGGTATACCCCTAACCCCATCGTTAGCTACAATGTCCTCACCGAACAGTATACGACCTATGACGGAGGGGCATATTACGGCCTCGCCGGAGGGAACGAGTACGCCTTTAAGGATATAGTGAGCGCGAAGACCCTCGAAGGCAAGTTCGTCGCACTCTACATCGACAACTCGGCAACGCCGAAGGCAGGCGTCCTGCAGGCGTACTTAAGCGGCGATATATATGACATAGGCATGTTTGAGATGAGCGGGCTTGCCAACAGGACGGAAAAGTCGACCGACATAGGCTTAAGTGCCTCTGGACTTGCGTACAATATCAATGCGGGGTCCCTCGACGGCACCGGGGCGTATCTATCCGGGACGTTCAACAACGGCGCGGCAATAACCGGCGGCGAAGACGTTGGCTATCTCGGGGCCACCTATGCGATCGCTACCGAGCCCTGGGGCATTTACGGGCTCCCCATGCT
Organism: Deltaproteobacteria bacterium; assembly: GCA_029559435.1. Lineage (GTDB taxonomy): Bacteria > Desulfobacterota > Syntrophorhabdia > Syntrophorhabdales > Syntrophorhabdaceae > UBA5609. The sequence goes on from JAKQBZ010000141.1 coordinate 6,535, forward strand.
CGGCCAGTTCGATACCCTTGCAACGGTTCCCACCTCGTGGGGCGCCACAGTGGGTGCAACGGGCACCTTCGGGGCATACAAGGACGCATCAGAGACCGTATGGGGAGATTGGGGATACTGGCTTGCGAGCATCACCGGGACGGTGCCGGCAGGCGCCACAGTCGATGAGGGCATACTCTACGGCACCCTTTCAGGCCAATACATAACCTACACAAG
>JAKQBZ010000168.1 GCA_029559435.1 Deltaproteobacteria bacterium
AACGGCATTCATCCAACAATAGACCCGACGGCATTCATCGCCGACAATGCCATGGTGATCGGCGACGTAGAGATAGGGCCGGGCGCGAATATCTGGTTCTACAGCATCGTCCGCGGCGATAAGCACTACATCCGTATCGGCGCGAACTGCAATATCCAGGATGCGTGCGTCCTCCATATTGCAAGAGACCTTCATCCATTGATCCTTGAGGAGGGCGTAGTGCTCGGCCACCGAGCGGTCGTCCACGGGTGCAGGGTCGGCAGGGGATCTCTCATCGGGATCGGCGCCATCGTGCTGAACGGAGCGGAGATCGGCGAAGAATCCATTGTCGGCGCGGGGTCGGTGGTCTCTCCGAGGACGGTCATTCCGCCGCGCTCGCTTGCCATCGGAACCCCCGCAAAGGTAGTGCGCGCCCTCACCGACGACGATGTCCGCATGGCCCGGGAAACCGCCGCCGAATACCGCGAGCTCGCGGAGGCCTACGCGAAGGGGAGGTGACGCGCTTTGCTTTCCTGTTTCCCTGTTATCGTTTTTCCTCTTGAAAATTTTCCTGCATAGCGGGAGAATGAGAAAGGAACCGCTATGAAAGTATGTGACATCCTGAGGAAGCAGGGCTGCGTTGAGGAAGAGCATATAGAAAAGGCGTTGAAGATCCAGGCGGGCAGCAACAAGCCCATCGGGGAGATCCTGCTGGAGATCGGAGCGGTCCATGAGCCGGACCTCAGGGGCGCGCTGGACCTTCAATCCGATCTTGAGGCTGAACGTTTTTCCGCCAAAGCATCCTTCCTGGAGAGCATCGAACCGTTCAGCGGGCTCGACATCCCAAGCCTCGAAAAGGTCTGCGAGAGCATGGAGTGGAAGCAATTCGCCGCCAATGAAATGATCCAGAAGGAAGGGGCCCGGGGCGGGTTCTTCTATATCCTGAAGAACGGCCTGGCCAGGATATTCATGGAAAAGAACGGCGAAGAAAAGGTCATCGGCTTCCTTGGCGAAGGAGACTTCTGCGGCGCCACCGCGCTCTTGTCCGACGGCATCAACCCCTCGACCGTCGTAACGATCGAACAGACCCTCTGCCTCGCACAGGACGAAAAGTCCTTCAAGGCCATGATAGAGGTCCACCCCGTGTTCGCAAGCTATTTCAACGAGCTGGTCATCCGCCAGTCCAAAAGGATATTCACCAAGCTCCTCGCCACCGGGACCGGCGCGATCGCACAGGTGGAGCCGTTCCTTTACAGCAAGCGGGTAAAGGACCTGATCTCTCCGAAGCAGGTTTTCTGCGCACGCGGCGACACCCTTGAGGACGCCGCCCGTAAGCTCGTCGATGGAAATGTCAACACGGCAGTTGTCGTCGATGAGCGCAAGAGGCTGCTGGGAACCATCGGCCTGAAGCAGCTTGTCGAAGCATCCCTCCTCAAAGGCGGCGGCCCAAAACAGATCATCGATCCCGTTATCGAACAGGACTGCCGGATCATCAATTCAGACAACTATTTCTTCGACGCCCTCCACGAGATGATGAAAAAGGGCAGAGAGACGCTCATCGTCATGAGCGGCGAAAAGATCGAGGGGATCCTCACCAGCCTTGACCTTCTCAAGTTCAGGGGGAGAGAGGTGCTTTCTCTCATACGGAACATAGAGGATGCAACGGGCTTCGACGAACTCAACCTCCTTCGGCAGGATGTGGAGAAAGTGCTCAGGGCCCTGATAGCAGATGGCGCCGTTGCCTCCCACGCCTGCAAGATCATAAGCGAGCTGAACGATAAGATGGTAAAGAGGGTGATCAAGCTTTCCGAAGAGGCCTTGGGCGCTCCGCCTGTACCTTACGCGTGGCTCGGGCTGGGAAGCGAGGGGAGGAAGGAACAGACCCTCCTCACCGACCAGGACAATGCAATCCTCTTCGACGCCCCTTCGCGCAGCGAAGATGCTGCAAAGACAGAGCAATATTTCAAAGCCCTCTCCGACAGGGTCGTGAACGGGTTGAACCAATGCGGCTTTCCTCTCTGCAAGGGGAACATAATGGCTACAAACCCCAGGTATTTCGGCGATCTTGCCTTGTGGAAGAGCAAAACGGCCAACTGGATAAACTCGAGCGCGGAAAAAGGCGAAGACCTCATCGATATCTATACGTTCCTCGATTTCAGGGCCGTCTACGGCAGCGAGGTGCTTGAGGAGGCGCTCAAGTCCCATGTGATCTCCGAATTCCGCAACAATACCGTCTCTCTAAGAATGCTCGCCGTGCCGATAATTACCATCCCCGTTCCGCTGGGCTTTTTCAAGAATTTTCTTGTAGAAAAGAACGGCAAGTACAAAAATACGGTCAACATAAAGGTCAACGGGCTTCTCCCGCTGACCACCTGCGTGAAGCTCCTCGCCTTTTACGGGGAGGTTACGGAGGTCAACACCCTGGAGAGGATCAAAAGGCTCTCGGAAAAAGGCATCATACCCGCCGACAGGACAGACCTCATCGAGCAGGCATTCGAGACGTTCCTGGCGCTCAAGATCCACAGCAACCTGAACAACCTGGACCAGGGCAGGGACTTCAGCAACAACGTCAACCCGGCCCACCTCGGCACAAAGCAGAAACAGCTGCTGAAGGATTCCTTTATGGCTGTCTCGGAGATCCAGAAGATCACGAAGGAGGTCTTGAGGGTGGTTGTCAACACCTGATGGCGCGCTTGCCGGCAACGACCTTTCCCCCCCCCGTTCCTTCTGCCGTATAATGTGCTATGATCGTCAGGGAGATCAGGGCAAAATCCATCCTGTCCAAGTCGCAGGTCTATGACTACGCCTTGAATGCCTACGTGGGATGCCGGCATGGCTGCGCTTACTGCTATGCGAAGTTCATGAAAAGGTTCACCGGCCATCGCGAGCAGTGGGGAGAGTTCGTGGACGTAAAGATAAACGCCGCCGAGCTCGTTGCACGGGAGGTCAGAAAAAAGGCGAGGGGGACCGTCTGGATAAGCGGCGTCTGCGATCCCTACCAGCACCTCGAGAAGCGGTATGTGCTCACCGGGAGATGCCTCGAGGTCCTCATTGAGAACGGCTGGCCGATCACGGTCCAGACAAAATCCCCTCTGGTCCTGCGGGATATCGGGATTTTGAAGAGATCTGCCGATGCCGAGGTAGGGTTCACCATCACGACTGCCGACGATAAGGTGAGGAAGATATTCGAGGCGGGCGCTCCGCCTGTCGATAAGCGGATCGACGCGCTGGGGATCCTTCATGCTGAGGGGATCAGGACATACGTCATGGTCGCCCCCATGCTCCCCGGGGCAGAGGGGCTCCCGGATAAGCTCAAGGGAAAGGTGGACCATGCCCTGATCGACAGGTATAACTATTTTTACGCCGACGGGATATATAAAAGATACGGGATGGAATGGGCCAGAGAGGGGCGCTTCTTCAGGGAAAGGGGCGAAGAATTGAGGGCCGCCTTTGAAAAGGCAGGCATATCCTGCCGGAAACTGTACTGAATCTTTTGTCCCGTCGGGCGTGCAGGCAACGATGGGGGCTCCTGGCGCGGTTCTCACAAAAATTCGTTGCGTTATTATGGAATTTAGAGGAGAATGGAGAAGGCGGGAAATCAGTTCGCACAGCGATAAGCAACAAGGAGGGTGCATATGAAAGTAGTCAGGTTCAGCAGCGCTGAAAGTTATGAGCCGGAGAAAGACTGGAAACGGGTAAGCCTCTGCGGCGAAAAGGACATCTCCATCGAACACTTTGTGAAGCCTCCGCACCACGCGTCGCCTGACCACAATCATCCGAACGCACAGGTGATGATCGTCCTCAAGGGCAAGCTCGCCATCACCACCGGCCAGGAAGAACAGGTCCTCGATGAGGGCGATGCGGTCTACATTCCCGGGGACGAGATGCACATCGTTACGAACCCGCTCGATGTGCCGTCCGTCGGCATCGATATATTTGTCCCCGGCCGGTCCTTCGATTTCTGGCTGAAGCGGAAAAGCCCCTGACATATATACGCGTTGATCATTGTTGGTACAAAGTTCGAAAGGAATGAAAGGATATGATGAATGAAAAATTGAAATGGCTTTTTTCTCCTGGTTCCGTGGCGGTCATTGGCGCGTCGGACAGCTTCGACAAGCTCGGCTATCATGTGATGAAAAGCCTCGTTAAGGGCAGGTACAGGGGCGCGATATACCCGGTAAATCCGAAGGCGGAAAAGCTCTGGGGCATCAGGACATATCCTTCTCTGAAAGATATCCCCGGAGAGGTCGATCTCGCGGTCATTGTCGTGCCCGCACCCTCGGTCCCGGGGACGCTCCAGGAATGCGGGCAGAAGATGGTGAAAGGCGTTGTGCTCATCACCGCCGGCTACAAGGAGATCGAAGATTCGCAGGGAGAAACCCTTGAAGGAGAGATAAAAGAGATCGCGGGACGATACGAGATCCCGATCATCGGTCCAAACACGTTCGGCTTCGTGAATATGACTGATGGAGTGAACGCATCGTTCACCTATGAATTTTCCCTGATAAAGAAAGGCGGCGTAACGCTCATAAGCCAGAGCGGCGGTTTCTGCCATCTATGCGGCTTTCTTGCCATGGAAGAGAGGATGGGCATGGCCAAGCTCATGAGCCTCGGGAATCGCGTCAATGTCGATTTCCCCGAAGCCCTGCGCCATTTTATCGAAGAAGACGATGCCACCAGGGTAATAGCCCTCTATATAGAGGGCCTCGATGAACCAAGGGGGCTCCTCGAAATGGCAAGGTCGATGGGAGGAAAAAAACCCATCATTGCATACAAAGCGGGGAAAAGCGAAAAGGGCGACAGCGCAAGCAGGTTCCATACTGGCTCCCTCGCGGGGAAATACGAGATATGGAAGGGCGCCCTCCGTCAGGCGCGCATCCTCGAGGTCACCTCAGCGGAAGAGCTCATCGATACGGCAAAGGTCCTTGACGTATGCGCGCCCATCAAAGGGAACCGCATCGCCGTCCTTTCCGGCCAGGCAGGGCCGGGCATGATCGCCGCGGACGCGCTTGAGGACGCCGGGCTTAAGCTTGCCGGCTTCACAACAACGACGCAGGAAAAGATCAATGAGCTGCTCCCTCCCGTTGCCATCCGGACAAACCCGGTGGATATGGGCCCGGCCTGGTACAGCCCGAAGGCCATGCTTGACATTCTGAAGGTAACGCTTGAGGATGAAGGCATAGACGGGGTCATCTTCATCGCCATGTTCGCCTCGGCAAACCTTGAGGTAACAAAGACCATGGAAGGGCTTATGAAAGATATCGAGCCTTTTAAAAAGCCCGTCGTTGCCTGCTTTACCGCCCCCGCAGGGGTATGGGATGAAGAGATCAAAAGGATGGACGGGGAAAAGGGCGTCGCTATTATTCATACCCCGGAACGGGCCGCAAAGGCCATGGGCAATCTATGGAAGATGCAGCTCATCATGAGATAGAAAGGAAAGGGAATGGAAAAATTACTGCTCGGGATTGATGCGCTCAACTTTCTGGAAAAGGAAGGGTTTCCCGTACTCAAGAATGCGCTGGCAAGGGACGAGAACGAGGCTGCCGGCATTGCCGCCGGGATCGGTTTTCCCGTGGCGCTCAAGGTTTCCTCTCCTGATGTTATTCACAAAACAGAGACCGGCGGAATAGTGCTCGCCCTTGAAGATGGCGGTGCAACATGGGAGGCCTTTAAAGAGATCACAAGCGCCTTTCTGTCAGACCATCCGGGAAAAAGGCTTGAAGGGGTCATCGTGCAGAAGATGGGCAGCGGTCTGGAGCTGATAGTGGGCGTGCTCAGGGATCAGCAATTCGGCCCTGTGTTGATGTTCGGATTGGGAGGGATCTTCGTGGAGGCGATGAAGGACGTCTCGTTCAGGTGCATCCCCATAGATGCAAGGGATGCGAAGGAAATGGTCGAGGAGCTGCAGGCATACAACGTCCTCAAGAGCACAAGGAAAGAAACAATAGACCTTTCCGTCATCGGGGATTTTCTTTTGCAGATCTCAAAGCTCGTTGAAAGGCATCGCGGCATCCACGAAATGGACTTAAACCCGGTCTTTGTCTCCTCAAAGGGCATCTCGGTCTGCGACGTGAGGATCAAAATAGATCAGTAGAACGGCGCCGGCTTCTGGATGCTTGATGCTGGATGCTGGCGAGGTTGAACAAGGATCGAGAATTCGGCGAGACGAAGTTTACCGCAAAAATTACTCCGGCCTAAACAGCCCAATTCGGTCTCTTCGCCGCATACCTTGCTACCTCCTCCCTTATCTCATCTTCCAGTCCCTGCGCAACATAAAACTTTGGCGTGAGGAGATCGTCATCAGGCACAATAACCCCTTCCTTTTGTGCCTGGTCGGCAAGCGCCGTGCCCGGGTAGATACGGATACCGACAGTAATTTTTATTAACTCCAAATCGAGAGAATCGGCAAAAGAGAGGCTCTCCCCGACTGATTCGCGGGTCTCGCCCGGGCCGCTGAGCATCAGGAACCCCATCCGTCGTATGCCATGTCGCTTGAGGAGGGAACAGGTCTCAGCCACATCTTCACGGCGAAAACGCTTGTTCATCCCTCTCAGTATTTTTTCGTTCGTGCTCTCGAACCCGACGGAGGCCTCAAAGCACCCGGCTTCGGCCATGGCCTCAACAAGCGACTCGTCAAGCCGGTATGGGTACAGGATACAGCGCCACTTCAGCTTGAGCGAAGCGCTCGCCAGTTCTTTGCAAAGAGTTGCCGCATACGACGGCGGCAGGTTGAAGGTATTGTCTACAAAGTAGAACTTTTTTACACCGCGGCTTTCCATTTTTGCAATCCACTCCACTACTTTTTTGGGCGAGCGCTTCCGGGTGATCGTGCCCTCTATCGCCCCTGTTGAGCAATAGCTGCAGCGCATCGGGCAGCCGCGCCTGGTCTGCACCGGTATCCAGAGATCCCCGGCATCTCCCGTAGCAGCGATCAAAAGATCAGGGTCTGGAAGCGTGAAGGCGTCAGGCTCCCTGATGAGTATCTTCTCTGCCATAAGGCCTCTGCCTTTGACATGCACGCCGGGCAGCCCTTCAAGGGTTTCATTATTTTTCAATCGCTCCAGCACCATGTTGAACACCGCCTCCCCTTCACCTTCGATACCGATGTCTGCCTCCGAGGCGGCAAGGGCAGCCTTCGGGTATATGCTGTATCCTGCTCCGCCCAGCACGATGGGGACTCGCGACAGCTTCCGTACCAGCGCAATGATCTGGTTGTCTTCATAAAAAAAGAACCTGGTGTTCAGCATGGTCTGATCGTCGATATTCCTGATCGATATGCCGATTACCTCCGGATCGAGCTCCGCGATTGCCGCAGCTATGGCACCCCGGGCGTCTTTTTCCTGCACGAGGTCCAGCATTTTTACCGCGTGCCCTTCCCGCATGGCTGCTTGTGCCACGCACGCAAGTCCCAGGGGCATGGTGCGCATATTGATTTCGGTCCGGTTTGCTGAGATGAGAAGAACCCTCATCCTTATCCTCCTTTTTGACCTGTACTACAATTATACCATGCCATTAAACATGCATCTTGGAAACGTTCCCGGACAGACTAAACAAACTTCACCCCCTTATCGCCTCTGCTGTATAATGAGCTATGATCATCTTAGCAAAAAAATATGTTGCATTATTATGTTGTTTGGAGAAGAATGGATTTGTATCAACTGAAACAAGAGGAACAGGCCCCTGGCGCGAAAAATATTGAAATGTTGAAGGATGTCCCCTATTCTACTAATTATAATAGCGTCCTGAACGCTACCTTGGAGAGATAGGGAATGGGCCGCGGCAAGATCAGGGAATTACCTCCAAAAATCTTATCGTTTATTATTATCCTGACCCTGTTAATCATGGTGTTCTTTTTCTGGGTGAGCTATCATTATATCAAGCCATTCCCACCAAAGTCCCTCGTTATGGCCACCGGCATGGAAGGCGGCGCGTTTGCCTTCTACGGTGAACGATATAAACAGATACTGGCCCGCGACAATATCAGATTGGACCTTCGTTTCACGTCAGGGGCCGTAGAAAATCTACGGCTCTTAAAGAACAAAACTCATGAGGTTGAAGTAGGTTTCGTTCAAGGCGGGATCGCAAGGGCAGAGCCAATATCGAATCTTGTTTCTCTTGGTAATCTTACCTATTCGCCCCTGTGGGTGTTTTACCGGGGCAACATAATTTTTGATGATCTGTCACAACTCAAGGGAAAATCAATCGCTATTGGGCCGGAGGGGAGCGGCGTACAAAAATTTGCCCGCGATCTACTGAAGGCGGCGAACGTTATCGGTTCGGAAACCGTATTGCATGAGATCTCCTATATTGATGCGTATAATGAGATAAAAGAAGGGAGATTGGATGCGATTATGGCATTTGGTACGGCTGACAACCAGTTTATATTAAGATTACTTAAGGAGAAGGATATAAGACTAATGAACTTCAGCCAGGTGGAGGCTTACACGAGACTTTTTCCCGATCTTTCCCACGTCGTTTTGCCCAGGGGAATTCTTGATCCATCAAAAAGGTTCCCTGCTTCCGATGTCCATCTTTTATCTCCAAAAGTTGACCTTATCATACATAAAGACCTGCATCCTGCCTTGGTCTATCTGCTCCTGAAGGCCTCTGTTGAGATCCACAGTAAAGCCGGATGGGTTCATAAGGCGGGGGAATTTCCATCAGTGAGCAAGCAAGATTTTTCCATCAGTGAGCAAGCCCAGCGGTTTTATAGATCGGGCGGTTCGTCGCTTTACGACTACTTCCCCTTCTGGGCAGCAACTTTTATCGACCGTATGATCATCTTGTTGATCCCTCTGGGAGTGATTATCATTCCATTGATTGGGATCCTCCCCTGGATATACACGTGGCAGAACCGGTCGAAATATTATCGCTGGTATCGTGAGCTCGGGAATATTGAGAAAGAAATAACAGAACGTATGCAACCAGAAAATATTGAAAACTTACAAGCAAGGCTCGATAGCATCGAGGAAGCTGTCAGCAAGATTCACGTGTCAATTGCCTTTTATGATGAGCTTTTCATCCTGAAGGAACATATACACATGGTTCGGCGTCAGCTTTCCTGTTTGGAGAAGGGAGAGGGGCCATCTGCGGCCAGCGGCAGCTGATCGTTTGAATTTGTTGCGCCGATACTGAAATAAAGCGGTTCAACGCTAACGCCGCAGGGGTAAAGAATCTCTTTGTGGCTCGGGGAGCAATTTCAGCAGCCTGCCGGAATCCTTTACTTCTTTTCATTTGCCGTAACAGGCCTGACGTTGATGGTAAAGACATCGCTGGCAAAGCCCGCACATTCGATATAGCTGCCCTTTGCCACGTAGGCATCGGCCGTGTCAACGGCGCTGTCATAGGTCGTGGTATCATCAGCAGCGAAGATGATGATCCTCCCCTTTTCAGGCCTTGTAAAGCTTATAACCGCGTCCTCATTTGCGACCAGCCACTGGTTATACCCGTCGCCGCCTATCTTCACGGAGTTCTCGCCGGCCTTTAATGGAGCAGCGGCCTCTGCCGGGCTGTAGAGCAGGTCCGACACCCATGCCCACGTGAGGCCGTCCTTCTCAAAAAGGGCGAGCTCCGCCTGGTCGCGGATGGCATCAAAAGGCATGCCCGCGAACTCCGGGGAATCGACCCTGTGTGTGCCCTGGAAGAACACGTATCCCGGCAGGTCCCTGTAGAGGAACGACCTGGCAAAATGTGATTCCACGATCATAACCCCCTCAAAAGGGCCGACGTTGCGGCGCAGCCACGCCTTGTTGTCCACATCGATCTTGAGGCTTTGCGGCTTTTCCAGGGGTTTCACCTTCTGCATTGCGATCATATCGATCCCGGCGCCTGACAGGCAGCTCACGAAATAGACCTCATTGCCCACTTTGGTAAAATAGTAACGGTTGCCTTCGTTATCGTGGTAGTAGCCGTTATTGTAGATGAACGTGCCTGCCGGTGCTTTCTCCTGCCCCTTGAACGCATAGAGGGCGGCGGCGTCCTTCTCCGCATCGAACACCACCTGGCCCAACCCTGCACCATCGGCGTAATAGCCGCTCCAGGAGGCGTGATCCTGGGGCAGCTTATGGGCTTTCGGCGGCACCGGAACGGGCCTCTCTTCCTTCGGAACGAGCTTCTTCCCGACCAGCACGGCATCCAGCACATCGAGGGCTATCTTCATCGCGCCGCTTCCCCTCCCGGCAGCGATGACGGCGACGGATATTCGCTTGTCAGGGACCGTGAAGACCATGGATGAGTAATTCCCCGTACCCCCGCTCTTGCCCAGCACCTGGATGCCAGCCTTATCGTACCGCGGAAGGCCCGTCATGTCCCAGCCCAGCCCGAAGGAGAACGTCGGGTTCCTCAGTTTTCCCCGGAACGCGGAAGGCTGCTCCTTTCTCATCTCGGCAAGCGACCCCTTCTTCAGAAGCTTGCCTTTCGCCGAGAATGCGTCCATAAAACGGCACAGCTCTACGGCGGTCGATGAAAGCCCGCCTGCGCCGATGATCGAGAGCACTTCCGGAGGATGCTTCTTCCCGGTCTTCGGGTCATAATAGAATGCTATGGGCCTGCCCTTGATCTCGCCCACGCCTATGCCGGTATTTTTCAAGCCCAGCGGCCTGAACATCCTCTCATGAAGGAAATCCATATATCTCTTGCCGCTCACCCGCTCCACGATCATCTCCGCCAGGGTAAAACCGTCATTGCAATAGACCGACATGGCCCCCGGGTCATGCTTGAGATGCGCGCGGGCCAGCGTCTCGAGCGTCTCCTTCTTCACGTTGTCGTCGTATCTGAACCCGAAGGAATTCTTGACCTCGGTCCCGTGCATGCCCGATACGTGGTTCAATGTCATCCTCACGGTGATCTTCCTGTACCGGTCGTCAGCCATTCTGAATTCCGGCAGGTAGTCCGTGACCGGCCTGTCGAGAGAGATCTTGCCGTCATCGACGAGCAGCATGATCGCCGTTGCCACATACACCTTGCTGATGGAGCCGATGTTGAAGAGCGTGGTCGTTGTGACGGGTATGCTCTTGTCCCTGCTGGCCATGCCGAAGCCTTCAGCGTAGACGACCTTGCCGTCAGCCATGATGGCTGCGGTAGCGCTTCCGCATTTGCCGCTGTTAATGGCCTTCCAGATCTCGCTGCGAGCTGTGATAATGGCGCTTTCATAGGGATTTTGCCTGCTTAATGCCTCGCCCGGCGCGAATGCACCGGCAAGGATGAAGCACAGGAACACTGCACAGATAATTCTGATCTTAGACATCGCCCTCTCCCTCTTCATTTGATGTGACACGCTCCTTACAGAAGTGAGTATAGAAAGACCGGCCCTGTATGTCAATGAAACATTTCCAGGGATCAACTGCTGGATACTGGATGCTGGATACTGGATGAGATCGAACAAGAATCGAGGATCCAGCGACGAGCATCTGGTTTTTTCTTGACAACATATCGAGGTGTGAGGAAAATGATAGGGGAAAACAATCAGGGAAGGGGGAAGGCATGGCGGTGGACAAAAAACGCCCGCGCAAGAAAACCGGCGAGATAGAGCACATCAATCTGACCGTCAACGGACAAGAATTCACGCTGGAGGTGGGCACGGCCCCGCACCAGATCGACCCGGCCGATACGCTGGCCCATACGCTGCGGGAAACGCTCGGCCTTACCGGCACCAAGGT
>JAKQBZ010000186.1 GCA_029559435.1 Deltaproteobacteria bacterium
ACAACAGCGCCCGCCCTGACAAACACCTCTATGATACCTGCCCGAAGCGCCGCCAGGTAGACCTCCTGCGAGCCCGGTATGACGATGCACCGCACGTCACGATGCACTCTTCTATCGCGGAGTATCCGGGCGGCATATTCAAAGTCTTCCAGGCGGCCGTTGGTGCAGCTTCCGATCACAACCTGATCCACCTTTATGTCGCTTACCTCGCTGATACTGCGGACATTGTCGGGGCTGTGAGGTATGGCGACCTGAGGCTCAAGCCTTGAAACGTCATAATCGACTATGTCTGTATAGTCGTCCTCGCTGTCGGTTGCATAGACCTTGTACGGCCTCGTTGTCCTCCCTGCCATATAGGCCCTGGTTTTATCGTCCACGGCGACGATCCCCGTTTTGGCACCCGCTTCTATGGCCATATTCGCCATCGTGAACCTGCTGTCCATGGACAGCTCTTCGATGGCCTCTCCGGTGAATTCCATGGCCGCGTACAGCGCGCCGTCTACTGTAATACGACCGATGGTGTAAAGGATCAGGTCCTTTCCGGTAACCCAGGCAGGGAGCTTTCCCTTGTAGTTAAATTTAATGGTCGGCGGAACCTTCATCCAGATCTCCCCGGTAACCATCGCCACAGCGATATCTGTAGAGCCCATGCCCGTTGCAAAGGCCCCGAGCGCTCCGTATGTACAGGTGTGCGAATCTGCGCCCACCACAACATCGCCGGGCAGTACCAGCCCTTTCTCGGGCAGGTAGACGTGCTCTATCCCGCCATCAATTGCCTCTACAAACAACAGGCCGTGTTTTTTCGAAAACTCTCTCAGCCGCTTGATCTGCTCCGCAGCAGCGACATCTTTATTGGGAAAAAAATGGTCCATAACAAAGATGACCTTGCTTGGGTCAAAGGGCTTTTTTGCACCCATCTTCTCAAACTGATCCGCGGCAATATGGGCCGTAAGGTCGCTTGCCATTACCATGTCTACCTTTACATTGACAAACTCACCAACCTTAACCGATTCTCTCCCGGCGTGGGCCGACAGTATTTTTTCCGCCAAAGTCATTTAATCCTCCTCATAGGGCCTTGCCCGTTACGCGATAAGATTGCCCTCTTTTCATCCCTTACACATATACATAGCCTTCCATGACCCTTCTCGCGGTCCGGTACATTACCGCCTTTTCCAGCTCGAATGCTCCGCCTTCATCACGGCAGCGCACATCCACGTTGATAAGGCCCGAGAAGTGGCCGATCGTTACAGTCTCCCTGTCTTTATCAGCAGGGGAAATAAACTCGTCTACGATCGATCCCTTCAATTTTGCAGCCACCCCCGTAGTAACGCAGCCCGTTCCGGGATAGGCCTTGTGCATCATTCCGGCAGCGTATATCTTCGACATAATGGTGACGCCTTCCGTTTTCATGGGCGCTCCGGTAATAAAGTTCGTCCACGGCACAGGCTCCTGGACCAATGCAAGCATCGGCATGAAGATGCTTTTCCCTTCCAGCTTTGCCAGGCGCGCCGCTTCGAGGCGTATCTGTTCCAGGGATTCGATCAATTTCCTGTCCCCGTCCATATCCTTTGCCGCTTCTGTCCCTTTGAGGCCAAGGTCCCGGGCCCTTACAAAGGCTACCGGCGTTGAGACATCGATGATCGTGGCCTCAATTTTGCCCACGCCTTTGACATCGAGCACATCCTTCCGGTTTCCCGTCGGCAAAAGGCTTCCCGTCAGGATCCCTGCAGTGCCTGAATAGTCCAGAGATATTTTCGAGCTCGTGCCCGGCACGCCGTCTATTGCGTAGTTGCCCTCGTAGACCGCTTTGCCGGCGCCTGTCTCAAACTCAAGGCCGAGGTACTTATCTACGTTCCTGCAATAGACCCTCACGGTCGTTCGCGACCCCTGAGCCCTCACCAGCCCTTCGTCCACGGCAAAGGGGCCCACGGCTGCGGACAGGTTGCCGCAGATCGTACCCCAATCAATGACCGGCTCGGTAACGCTGACCTGTCCGAAGACATAATCCACGTCTGCGTCCTTCCTGCTGGGCGGCCCTACAATGGCCACCTTGCTTGTCAGTAAATCGGCGCCGCCGAGGCCGTCTATCTGTCTCTTGTCGGGGCTTCCCAAGACCCTGAGGACCGTTTTCGTTCTTTCCTCGATGTTTTCGGGCAGTTCATTGTCATGGAAGAAGACTCCCTTGCTCGTGCCGCCCCTCATGATCACACATTTAAGTTTTGCCATTTTTCCTTACCTCCATTTTTATCAAAATTCCACTAACGCGCCTTGCGCCTCATGCTCCCCTTTCAGGCTAAGAGCCGAATACAAGGTTGGGCAGCCACAGGCTCAATTCAGGGAAAATTATGAGGATGGTCAGCACGCACAGGTCGCATGCCAAAAAGGGCATAATCCCTTTGAAGGCATCCTCAAGCGATACCTGCCCTTCAGCGGCGGCGACCGCAACATACACGTTCATCCCGACCGGCGGCGTGATCTGGCCTATTTCACACATCTTAATGAGGAATATCCCGAACCAGATGGGATCGAATCCAAGCTGCATGACAACCGGGAAGACCACCGGAATAGTAATACACAAGATCGCTACTGAATCGAGAAGCATGCCGAGCACAAAGTAAAGCAAGGCGAGGCTGAACAGGAACGCTGCGCGCGATATGTGCGCATCGCTGAGAAAAGATGCCACGTTGACCGGCAACTGGGTCACGCTCAGAAACCGTCCGAATATTATCGCCCCTATGATAACAAGAAAGATCATGCCCGTGGCCTTCATGCAGTCGACCAGGGCAGTGGGTATCTGGGTTTGCCGGACGCCTTTCTTTACCACGGCGAAAAGAAGGGTGCCGAAAGCGCCCACGGCAGCTCCCTCTGTGGCAGTGAACCAGCCCGCGAAGATGCCGCCCAGAACAAGGGCTGCAAAAAATATTATAGGCCATATCGAGACGAGCGCCCGCGCCTTTTCGCTCAGCCTGTAGCCTTCCTTGACAAGAGGCGCCAGCGATGGTTTTCTTCGAACCCTTATATAGATCAGAGCTGAAAAGGCAAATGCCGATATGAAACCGGGCACGAACCCTGCCATGAACATCCTGCCGATCGACTGTTCGGTCAGTATGCAGTAAATGATCATCAGGCCGCTTGGCGGGATCAGGGTGGCAAAGGTGCCGGCGGAACTGATCGTGCCGATAGAAAGCTTTTTGTCCATTCCACGCTTCAGCATTTCCGGTAATGCTATTTTTGTAAAGATACCTGCGGTAGCAAGAGAGGAGCCGCAGATCATTCCGAAGAATGCGGAGGCAAAGGTGGTAGCAATGGCAAGGCCGCCGTGCAGTCTTCCCAGGAGCTTGCTCATCGCCTCATACACCATCGCTCCTATGCCTCCGTTCAGGGCAAAGGACCCCATAAGAAGAAAAAGCGGCAAGGGGCTGAGATCATAGGAGGCTGCCACTGCAAAAGGGCTCGATCCAATTATGTCGAGGCCGCCCCTCGCCCCCATCAAAAGGCACATGCCGGCCCCTCCGACAAGGCTCAATGCCAGTCCTATGTGGAGGCCTGAGAAAATGAGCACAAGAAGAGCGGCAACGCCTGCGGTTCCTACCAGTGTCGGGTCCATCATCGCCTCATCTCCTCTCGTCGGTTATTGTCTTTGATTTCCCCTCAGGGCGCAGCAGGCTGATAATCAACTGAACCAGGAACAGAACGAACCCGACAAAAACCCCGCCTTTTGCCCAGTACACAGGCATTTGAAAGCTTGCGCCGGGCAGGGCCTCCCGAATGCTGTATGAATCGAAAAAGTTAAGTGCGGTCTGCCAGCTCATGGCGGCCACGGTGATAACCGCCAGGACATAAACACATATTTTGACGATACGGGCCGCCCTGGCAGGTAACCGCTGGACTACCAGTTGTGCGGAGACATGCTGCTTCGCCTCTTCGCACGGGGAAAATCCGGCAAACACAGAGAGGGCAAGGAAAATACCTACAATCTCGATGACGCCCTCGATCGAGGCGCCGAAGGCAAACCGGCTCACCACCTCGACCACCAGGAGGATCATGATGAGAAATATGAGCATGCTGCCGATAGTTGCCGATATTCTGTTACGGATCGTCATTTCTCACCTCGCTATTCACATAAGCCATTGATGCTTTTCAAGGCTCTGACATGTACCAGAGGCTGCTATTTTGAATATTTCTCTACCAGCTTCTTCGCCCGATCCATCAGGACCTTTCCCGGCTGTTTTTGTTCCTCAGCCTTCTTGACCCATTTTTCCAGGGAGTCCTTTTCGCTCGCAGCAGCCCACGCGTTTACCTCTGAGACCGGAAGATCAACAACGGTGGCTCCCGCGGTCTTCATCTTGTTTTTGATGTCAACTTCCAGCGTCTTGATCTCGGACGCGATCTTTTTTCCATATTCTTTGCCTACGTCAGTTATCACCTTCTGCACATCGGGGCTCAAGCCGTCCCACACCTTCTGATTGATCGTAATAAGGGCGACAGAGCCGGTGAATTGAGGCACGACAAGGACCGTGTGCTGTTTGCCGATCTCAAAAAGTCTGTATTTGAAGTAGGAGATAAAGGCCGTGTAGTTGGCCTGAACAGCACCTTTCTCCATTGCCGAGTAAATTTCCGTTCCAGGCAGGAAGACCACCTTGGCGCCCAGCGCGGTCATATGCTCTGCATCATATCCTCCCGCACAGCGGATCCTCAGACCCTTCAGGTCGTTCAGCGATTTGAGGGGCCGCGGTCCGCCTGCAGCCATCTGACCGAAGTAATGAATAGCGACAAGCTTCTGGTTGTATGCCTTCAGGGCAGTCTGGAGCTCCGGGGATTGGTCGTATAGCTCGGAAAAGAATTCAGCCTTTTTCGCAGGGTCCACAGGGCCGCGGATAAAGGGCTCGCCAACGCTCCACAGCGTCAGCTCCCGGGGAAAGTACGGAACGAAAATATACCCCATATCTGCTGCTCCCGACTGAACGCCCCGTAGCGTCTCTCTCTCCTTCAATAATGATCCTGCAAAATAGTTCTGAAACTTCACTGCCCCTTTTGTCCTCTTTTCGATCTCTTCCGTGAGCCATGTCATGGCTTCGCCTTCGAGCCCCCTCTGGGGAGTATAAATGGCAAAACGAATCGTCTGGGGCGCTCCATAGGATGGAGTCGTTCCGGCAAAGAATAGCGCCAGGACAAGCGCACACAATATCAGACAGCTTCCCCAACCTGCAATCAATCCTGCATCACCATTTCTTAAGGCCCTTGCTCTTTTCATTGGAATTCCTCCTTTTGATATGACCGGGCGTCCGGGAAACGCCCCTGATCATTTTTTTGTGGTGAACACCACCAGAAACCTGGCAGGTTTATCTCCTATGCTCCTTGAGTAATGAGGCTTGCTGGAATCAAAGATATAACAGTCGCCCTCTTCCATAATATAGCTTTTGCCGTCATAGACGAATTCCTGCTTGCCCTCCAGCATGAGGGTCAGCTCCTCTCCTTCATGTATCAACGGTTCCTTTGGGAATTCAAAAGCGGCGGTCAGCATAAAGGCATCCATCAGCCTGTTCACCTTTTTGTACGTCAGGGATTCATACCTGTATTCAGGTCTCCCGTTCGGCCTGACGACCGTTCGACGTTCCGCTGGTTTGACGATGGAAAGGTGTTCATCGTTTTCCCTCGGGATCTCGCCTGTCAGAAGAAAAACGACGTCGACATTGAGTACGTATGCTATTTTTGTCAAGGTGCTTATCGGCGGCTCCCTTTTCATGTTCTCTATCTGGGAAAGATAACTTTTGGCAAACCCTGTCTTTTTTGCCAACTCTTCTAAAGTAATACCCTTATTTCTTCTTAACATGTTGATTCTATTAGCTATAGATTCCTGCATCTCTTTTGTTTTCTGTTCGGCAGCTTTCATCATAGTTTTATAATTACACTATTAGCAAACTTTGTCAAGAATAAATGCGATTATTTTTTGCTAAAAGAAGACATTGAGGATCTTGAGCTGTTAAATGTGGAATAACTGAAGCTAAACGAAAAGGGCGGCCTCTTGGCGCCTCAGGCCAGGCATGTTATTGACCGGCTGTCCTGCTCGTCTTCCCGGTCCCTATGCCTCATTATGAAATCCAGGACAGTGCGGGCGTAGTCCTCGGGCCGCTGTTCATAGGTGTTGTGGCCGCATTTCGGGAAGACAGCCAGCTCCCCCCTTGGGAGGTGACGGTAGAGGGTCACCCCCTGCTCCACGCGAAAGATCGAACTGCGGTCCGGATAAAGCACCAGGGCAGGACAGGAAACCAGAGGCAGGGCCGGGCGGAGGTTGAAATACTCCACGCCGTACGCACCGCCGTATTTGACAAACTGGTTGTAGTTGATCTCTGCCTTTTCTCCGTGCCACTCAACCATTCTCGCCTTAAGCGCCGGTTCCAGGTCGGTAAATCGTGGCGCAAATTTCATAGCGTTGAGCTCGATCATGGTCACTTCGCCGTAGCATTGGGTGCTGCCAACGGTCAGGGTCCTGACCTCCCCCGGGTACTTGGCAGCGTAGTCAACGCCGACAACGCCGCCTTCACATTGCCCCACCAGGTGGCACTCCTTTATGCCGAGGATCTCTTTCAGCGTCCTTAGCTCCTCCACGCTCTCCGGCCTGTAGCGGTCGGTCTCATAAAAGTCCGGAAAATCGTCCCCCCGTTCCGACCTGCCGTAGCCGCGGCGGTCGTAGACAACTACCTTGTAGCCCTTTTCCAGGAAGCGCGGGTAAATATTACTCCAGATCTTTGTGCAGCCGAATCCATGGTGCATGAAGATGATAGCCTCGCCTTCTCCGTGGACCTCATAGTAGACCTGGAGGTTATTGATCTTTTCAAATGGCATAGGTTCTCCTTCGGTTTTTATTAATGCTGGTCTTTATTGTCCCGTAAATTGACCGGATTCTCAAGAAATATTTCGAACCATACCGAACGAAAAGCAGCTCATGGCTGATGGCAAATTCTAATTTCCAAGCACCAATCTCTAAACAATATCAAATTTCAAATAATGAACCACCCCGCAGCAAGCAGCGGGGAATCATCTGGAATTGCCTTGAACAACAACATGCCTTTTACATTTTGAATTTTGAACATTCGAATTTGTTTAGTGCTTCGATATTCGAATTTAGGATTTGCCATGAGCTATGAGCTATTTTTTGCCGATCACTCTTTAGATCTTCATCTCCAGGTTGATCATGTCCCCCCGCTGGAACTGCATCTTTTCAAAGAATTTCATCAGGTCCCATTTCTTCCACTCGACAAAGACATAAATAGTGTCAACTCCCACCTTCTTGAACATGGAATACATTTCCTCAAAGAGCAGCTGTGAAACCCCCTTCCCCTGCCATTCCTTTACAACGCCGAGGGTATCGATCCACCCTACGTTCTCGGGTATGCCGTATTCCCAGCCGCTGGCCTTCCCCAGGATAAAGCCGACCATCTTCCCGTCAAGCTCTGCTGCCAGCGACGGCACGCTCGACGTCTCAGCGCTTTCGAGCTTATATTCCCAATACTCCCTCCTGTCCCTGCCGAGGAGCGAAATGTCGATCGCCGTGACCGCTTCGAGGTCTTTTATCGTTAGCGGCCGTAAGTTTATCTTTCCCGTTGGATCCACACTGCATACCCCCTTGTCTTGTTATGTGGCTGCCGGAACATATCTTTTTAGGTTAGATATTCAGCTGAAAGTTGATCATGTCGCCGCGTTTGAAGCCCATCTTGTCAAAGAACTGGAGAAGGTCCCAGTCCTTCCAGTTAACGAATACATAGACCGTTTCAACGCCGACCTTTTTGAACATCGAGTGAAGCTCTTTAAAAAGAAGCCGCGCAATGCCTTTCTTCTGGTACTCTTTCACAACGCCTATAGTGTCGATCCACCCCACGCTCTCCGGTATCCCGAATTCCCACCCGCTGGCGCTGCCAAGAATGAAGCCGATAACCTTTCCATTTACCTCTGCGGCCAGAGAAGGAACGCCGGACGTCTCCGCCCGTTCGAGCCTGGTCTCCCAGTAACCCCTCCTTTTTTTACCTAGAAGAGAATAATCAATATCGACTACTGCATCGAGGTCTTTTATCGTCAAAATCCTCAATTTGACAGGTTCCATCAAACCCATTAACCCTTTCCTCCGTTGTGTTTTGCGTGTATTTTGCTTGCTTTATATACCATGAAGTATAGCAGTGGAAATGGACTTGTCAAGAAATTGGAAATGATTTTTCGCAACATTTTGTATACAAAAGACGAAGGCAGCGAAGCCATATGAGTGAAGGCAATTCTGTATCAGGCAATGAAAAGGTTTTTGGTAGAAAAATTAGGGTCGCTCGTCAGGTTCACCCCCAGGCGCCTTAAGCCTGCCTCATCCCCAGGCGTGGGGATGTGCGTCATATGCATCTCACAGCCGCGAAGCTCCTTCAGCGCCTCAATGGCCAGTTGAGCTGCCGGATTGGTCATCGCGCTGATGCTCAGCGCTATGAGCGCCTCCTCCAGGTCGAGGCTCACCGTTTTCTCGTTCAGGATCTCCGTTTTGAGCTTGCGCACTGATTCGGTGATGTAGTCCGGCAAAAGCTGCAGCTTTTCCGGGATGCCTGCCAGGTGCTTGATCGCGTGGATTACAAGGCTCGTCGCCGCATGCATGAGGGTCGAATTGTTCCCGGTAATGATAGCGCTGTCCCTTAATTCTATCGCGGCCCCGCAATAGATCCCTTCGTTTCCCCTCTGTTCGTCCTGCCCGGCCTGCGCCGCCTCGCGGGCGGAGCCGACGACCTTGCGGTATTCCGGCTCCAGGTTGCATTCCTTGATCAAAAGATTGACCCTCTGCACCGTCTCCCTGTCGGCAAATCCCATCGCGTACTCGCAGCGGTAGCGGAAATACCGCCTGATTATCTCCTGCATTGCAGCCTCTTTCGTTGCCTCGTCATCGGTTATGGCGAAACCGGCCCGGTTTACGCCCATATCTGTCGGAGATTTATAGAATGATTCTCCGCCTGTTATCTTTTCCAGTATCCTTTTCAAAACCGGGAACACCTCCACATCGCGGTTATAATTGACCGCTATCTCGCCATGGGCCTCCAGGTGGAAGGGGTCGATCAGGTTAAAGTCCTTGATGTCCGCCGTTGCCGCTTCGTAAGCCACGTTGACGGGGTGCTTGAGCGGCAGATTCCAGATGGGGAAGGTCTCGAACTTGGCATACCCCGACCGTATCCCTCTGCGGGAGTCGTGATAGAGCTGGGAAAGGCAGGTTGCCAGCTTGCCGCTGCCCGGTCCCGGACCTGTAACGACAACCAGGGGCTTCTCTGTCTCGATATATTCGTTGGCTCCATATCCTTCGTCGCTGACGATCAGCTCCACATCGGTGGGATATCCCCTGGTGTATTTGTGGGTATAGACCTTTATCCCGCGCCTCTCAAGCTTATTCTTGAAAAGCACGGCTGCCGGCTGATTCTCAAAACGTGTAATGTTTACTCCCAGCACATCGATCCCCCAGTTGCGCAGGTCATCGATGAGCTTCAGCGCATCGGTGTCGTAGGTAATGCCGAAATCAGCCCGTATCTTCTTTCTCTCAATGTCCCCCGCGTAGATGCAGAGGATAATATCCGCTTTGTCCTTCAGCTCCGCCAGAAGCCTCATCTTGATGTTCGGGTCATAGCCGGGCAGAACCCGCGCGGCGTGGTAATCATACAGGAGCTTGCCGCCAAACTCGAGGTACAGCTTATTATCAAACATCTTTGCCCTTTGGATTATCTCCAATGTCTGCTCATTCAGGTACTTTTCATTGTCGAAACCGCTTTTTCTGATCATTTTATCTTCCTGGGTTTTTTCTATTTTATTATCTCAACAAACATATTAATATTAATTCATTCCAAATAAATTACATAGCAAAAAACAAAATTTTGTCGTTTGACAACACGAATCGTTTTTTGCTAATGTGTTTCTACTCTTTTCGTTGCAGGAGAATGTACCGGTGAAAATAATCATCGTTGGCGCAGGCGAAGTAGGGTTCCACCTGGCGAAAAAGCTTTCTTTCGAAAAGCACGACCTGGTAATTATCGAAGAAAACCCTGAACAATGCAAAAAAATAGAGGAGACGCTCGACATCTCGGTCGTACATGGCAGCGGCTCTGACCAGGAGGTCCTGAAAGATGCCGGCATCGATGATGCGGACATGCTTATCGCGGCCTCCGGAGTAGATGAGGTCAACATCATCGCATCCATGATCGCCTGGAAATCAGGCGTAAGGCTTAAGGTCGCACGGGTGCGCAATCGTGACTATTACAGCCCCAGTTCGATCCTGAAGCAGAAAGACCTCGGCATTGACCTTTTTATCCACCCGGAGGATGAGGTAAAGGAAGAGATCGTCAGCCTCCTCATGCGGGCAACCGCTTCAGAGATCGTCTCCTTTGAGAACGGAAAAATACTCTTTGTGGGGCTGAAGCTGGACGAGCAGTGCCCTTTCCTCAACCTTCAGCTCAAGGATATGACATCGGAAGAGATGAGAAGAAAATTCCGTATCGTAGCAATCCAGAAAGCAGACAGGACGATCATCCCCACGGGCGATGACTATATCAACAAAAACGACCAGATATTTGTCGTAACGCGCGAAGAGAACCTCTCCGATCTCCTTGCCATGACAGGCAAATCCAACGCAAAGCTTGAAAAGATCATGATCCTCGGAGGCGGCAAGATCGGCAGCGCTGTCGCTGCAAACCTTGAGGATAAGGGTCTTGACGTAACGGTTGTCGAGTCCGACAAGGAAAAATCCCTGAGGCTCGCGGAAGAGCTCAAAAGGGCCACGGTAGTTCAGGCAGACGGGGCAGAGATAGACATGCTCGTAAGGGAGGGCTTGCGCGATGCCGACGGGTTTGTCGCCGTTACCTCCGATGACGAGACAAACATCATCGCATGCCTTCTTGCCAAGCATCTTGGGATCAGAAAAGTGATAGCCCTTGTCAGCAGGTCCGACTATGTACCTCTTATGAGCGTTATCGGGATAGATTCCACGGTAAATATGCGCCTCGCCACGGCAAAGGCGATCCTGCGGTTCATCAGGAGGGGCGACATCCTCTCCGTTGCGCTCTTTCACGGCATAGAGGCGGAAGCCATAGAGTTCGAGGTAAAGAAAGGGAACCGGCTCGCAGGAAAGCCCCTGAAAAAGCTCAGCCTGCCCGATGGAAGCCTGGTTGCGGCGATTGTCCGCGGCGAAGACGCCTTCGTCCCCCACGGAGAAAACATCATTGAGCAGGGCGACAAGGTGATCTTTTTTGCCTTGCCTCAGGCGATCCGGCATCTCGAAGGCAAGTTTTCCTGAGATGAAAAATATATCATGAGACTATCAAATATCTTCTACGTCCTTGCCCGCCTTTGTCTTCTGCTGGGCTGCGCCTTGCTTGTCCCCCTTGCCTTCTCCGTCTATTACAACGACGGTATGATCCTGGTCTTTTCCACGCTTGCCGCAGCTCTGATCCTGTTGAGCTTTACAACAAAATTCTACCGCGAGACGCCTTCCGAACTGACCACCCGGGAAGGGTTCCTGATCGTCACATTGTCCTGGCTTGCCCTTGCCTTCCTCGGCTCTATCCCCTTTATGGCATCAGGACATGTAAGCGGATTTATCGACGCCCTGTTCGAGACCATCTCAGGATTCACCACAACAGGCTCCACCATACTGGCCGATATAGAACGTCTGCCCAGAAGCCTGCTTGTCTGGAGGAATATGACGCAGTGGCTCGGGGGAATGGGCGTCATTGCCTTGGCCGTAGCGATCTTTCCTTTTCTCGGCGTCGGCGCCATCCAGCTTTTCAAGGCCGAGGTCCCGGGGCCGACAAAAGACAAGATCTCTCCCCGTATCAGCGAGACGGCAAAGATCCTCTGGTGGGTCTACATTGCGTTCACCGCAGCAGAAACATGCCTTCTGATGGCAGGGGGCCTTAATTTTTTCGAGTCCCTTTGCGTGACCTTCGGCACTATGGCCACCGGCGGGTTTGCGCCGCTCAATGCGAGCATAGCAGGGTATTCTCCTTACATCCAGTACACAGTGGCCTTCTTCATGCTCATGGCGGGCATCAATTTCAATCTACACTACTGGGCATTGAAAGGAAAGCCCTCATACTACATCAAAAATCCGGAATTCCGGTTCTTCCTTTCCGTTATCGCCATCTCTTTTGCGTTTGTGGTCGTTATGCGGCTTATATCCGGCTCGGGCCTCTCGGAAGGATTGCTCCGCAGCTCTATTTTCCAGGTCATCTCCATCATTACAACAACCGGCTTCATTACCGATGATTATGAATTGTGGCCTTTTGTGACCCAGTTCGTCCTTTTGCTGCTGATGGTCGTCGGCGGTTCCTCAACCTCAACGGGCGGCGGCGTTAAAAACATCAGGGTCCTGATACTTTTTAAACAGATCGGCTCGGAATTCAAGAAAAGCATCCGTCCACGGGGGGTGTTCCCGATAAAAGTAGGCGATAAGCCCATCCCTGAAGGAGTGGTATCCAACACGGTGGTCTTTATCGTTCTCTACGGCATGATCTCCCTTGGCGGAGTCGTAATAATGACGATGCTGGGGCTCGATATTGACAGCGCGATCGGCTCTGTTGCCGCGACGATCGGGAATGTAGGGCCCGGCATAGGCTCTGTCGGTCCCATAAAAAATTATTCCCACATACCTGACGCAGGCAAATTGACATTAAGCTTTCTCATGCTTGTCGGCCGCCTCGAGATCTATACGGTGCTCCTGATCTTCTTCCCACGCTTCTGGAAGTAAACGGCTACCTGCTCCCCTTTTCGGCAAGGGCCTTTCCAAACAGCGCTGCGCCGATCGCGCCTGCGATCTGCGTGTCAAAAGGGAACCCTTTATCTGCATAGGATTGATTGTGCCACTTAGCCTCACAGGCCTCGAAGCCGAGCTCTTTCGTGAGCCTTTTCACGACGCCCTGGTTCTTTGCGATCCCGCCGGTTATGGCAAATTCTCTTTCCACGTTTACCTTTTCGAGAAGCGATAGGACCCTGTGCGCCATTGCGGAGCAGTAGGCTGCGAGGACTTTCTCTTTAGGCCAGCCGGCGCGGAGCAGTGCTCCTGCCTCCGATTTTGCGAAAATAACGCATGTCGAGTTCACTGGAGGAGGCTCTTCGGCAACGCTCAGGGACATGTCGCCGACATCTTCAATGGGAACGCCGAGGAGGTCCGCGAAGACCTCCATGCCCCGGCCTGTGCCTGCCGCACACTTGTCATTCATCAGAAAGGCAACAACCTTGCCTTTATCGTCGATCTTGATGGCCTTGCAGTCCTGGCCGCCCATATCGAGGACGGTCCGTACCGCGGGGCCATACATCCAGTTCGCGCCCTTTGCGTGGCATGCGATCTCTGTTATTGCCCTGTTGCCGAAAGGCACATTGACGCGGCCGTAGCCTGTGCCAACGGTAAAATGAACATCTCTCAATGCCAGGCCTGTTCCTTCTGTTGCCTTGTTGAAAACGTTGATCGCGCTGTCCGGGCTGCTGGAGCCGGTCCTCATATTGCCGTAGCAGTAAAGCTCACCGTCTACCATGATAACGCCTTGCGCGCTGACGGAGCCGACGTCAATGCCTGCCGTGATAAGTTTACCCTTCTTCCAATCGATCTCAGGGTTTGCCCATCGAGATTCCGGCCATCTCCAGAATTCCTTCTTTCCGTCTGCCATAGCGTTATACCTCCATCCTTTGCTCTGCCGCTGCGATAGCGGCGCCTATTGCGCTGACGTACTGGGGGTCTGCGGGGACGCCTATTGTGATGTTCAGCTCTCTCTCTATAGCTTTGATAAATCCCCCGTTGAGGGCCATGCCGCCAATCGCGGCTACGTCTTTCTCAACGCCGACCCTTCTCATCATGGACACGATCCTGTCCCCGATCGCATTGAGCACTGCCCGTGCGATATCCGCCTTTGCGGTCTGCGAGTGGATAAGGGACACAAGCTCTGACTCGGCAAAGACCGCGCATTGGGCGTTCATGTCGATCTCTTTTGTGGACCTGTCATAGAGATCGCCCATTTTTTCGACCTCTGTCTCAAGGGCCCTCGCCATTGCTTCTACAAATGCCCCAGCCCCTGCCGCACATTTTTCATTTATTACAAAATCAACGACATCGCCGTGCTGGTTTATCCTGACCGCCCTTCCCTCCTCGGCTCCCACATCGATGACCGTGCGGACATTAGGCATAACGAACCTGATCCCCTTTGCGTCAGCGTCCGCTTCTGTTACCTCACCCTGTGCACAATCACAGCTCTTCCTTCCCACGCCGGTAGCAAGGACCTTGCGGACATCTTTTTTTTCTGCGCCGGCCGCCTTTAGCGCCTCATTATATACATTTTCAGCGGCTGCCTTCGTATCAAGGCCTGCAGGCGCCATTGCCTTTCCGACAACCCTGCCGTCCTTCATGATCACTGCTTTCACGTTTTTTGCGCCGCTATCTATGCCTGCTGTTATCATCCCGTACCTCCTTGCGACGGTTTTTGCATTCCTGACGTTTCCACGGGGGCATCGTTCCATGCCGCCATCATCAAATGCCAACCTTGTGCTTAAATTAACAAAATCAAACAATGTTATCAATACATAAAGGGAGGGGGAGCATTTGTCCGGCTTGCGCCTAAGCTCAATGAACGCTGCCGGCGGGTTTCGTTGCTGATCCCCTATGGCTGCAAAAACAGCCCGTATTCCGGGCCGGCAAGCTGGTAAGGATAGTGGCTTTTGTGCTTGAATATTCAGGAAAAATTGCTATAATTACGGGATGCGAATACTCTGTCTCGACGTGGGGGACAAGAAGATCGGGGTTTCCCTGTCCGACCCCACTCACAGCATTGCTCAGGCGCTCAAGGTATACAGAAGGAATTCTCTCAAGGAAGACCTGAAAGAGTTCAAGAATCTTATATCGGAACATGACATCGAAAGGATAGTCATAGGGCTCCCGAAAGATTTGAGCGGGATGATCGGGAAAAAGGCGAAAGAGGTGTTGGAGTTCGCAGAGGTCTTGGAGAAATATACAGGCGTGCCCATCGTGCTCTGGGACGAACGGTTCACCACCAACGAGGCCCACAGGGTCTTCGAAATGGCAAGCATCAGCCATAAAAAGCGGAAACCGTACTTGGACATGATGGCATCGCAGCTAATATTACAAGGGTACCTGGATGCGAACGGGACGCGATAAAAAGATCATTGTAGCTGCCCTTATTATCCTCCTGGCTACCCAGACTATTATCTTTGCAAGCATACCGCGGGATGCGGACAATACGATAGTTAATATCGTTGTGAAAAACGGAACAAGTTTGTATAGTATTGCCGACAGGCTTAAAGGTAAAGACCTGATCTACTCGTCGAACCTTTTTGTCCTCTGCTCGCTGTTCTACAGGGGAAAATTGCTGGCAGGCGAGTACGCTCTGAAAAAGGACATGTCGACAATAGAGATCGTCAGGAAGATGGCGCGCGGCGAGCGGAATATCTATACCCTTAAAATAGTCGAAGGCTATAATATGTTCAATGTCGCCGATGCGGTCGACAGGTCGCACATTATGGAAAACGATGCGTTCTTCGCCCTGGTCAAAAACCAGGGATACCTGAGGAAGATAGGCATCATGTCTGATTCCATTGAAGGCTACCTCGCTCCGGATACCTACCATTACAGCAAGGAGATCGAGGCCGAAGATTTTATAGAAAAGATTGTTCGACGAAGCTTTAAATTTTTCGCAAAAGAAGACATAAAAAAGCGGATGGAAGAAATGGGCTTTGACATACATAAGACGCTTACCCTGGCATCGATGATCGAAAAAGAGGCGCGGTTAAAAGAGGAGAAGCCGTTGATCTCCGCCGTGTTTCATAACAGGTTAAACAAGGGGATGCCCCTCGACTGCGACCCAACGGTCATCTATGGAACAGGAATGTTTAACAGCCCCATAAGCCGTTCCAACCTTAATACCTACACCCCTTACAATACGTATACGTTCAAGGGATTGCCCAAGGGGCCTATCTGCAACCCCGATAAAAACTCTATCACGGCCGCCCTCTATCCTGCCCAGGTTGATTACCTCTACTTTGTCTCAAAAAATGACGGCACCCATGTCTTCTCGAAAGATATGAAAGAACATAACCGGTTCGTAACAATGTATCAAAGAGGAAAAAACACAAAAAAATGAGTGAAGGAGGAGTGTATGGCAAAAGATGTAGCAGTAATCGGTGTGGGCCAGAGTTCGTTCGTAAGAGGCTATGAAGGCTCCATCAGGGAACTCGCCTTTGAAGCATTCAGGGAGGCCATGCAGGACGCAGGCATCACCCAGAAGGATGTTGGCGCTTCAATATTCTGTTCGGCCCCTGAATACGATAAGCAGCGGTCGTCTGCCGGCGTTCTGGCTGAGTATCTGGGGTTGATCCCCCAGCCGACCTTCTATATTGAGACCGTCTGCTCATCGAGCAGCTCCGGCGTGAAGGTAGCCTACAGCATGATCAAGGCAGGCCTCCATGACGTCGTTGTGGTGCTCGGGTTCCAGAAGATGTCGGAGATCACCTCTGCCGAGTCCCAGGAGAGGATGGGCCGTGGCGCAGATATCCAGTGGGAGGCGCCCTTCGGCACCATGATGCCCGCTTACTATGCGCTGTACGCGCAGGCCTACATGGCGAAGAACG
>JAKQBZ010000190.1 GCA_029559435.1 Deltaproteobacteria bacterium
AGATCCCGGCCTGCTTCGAGGCTGTTTGCTGACTGGCTTAGCTTGACTCCGGCGCCCCTGCATTGCGTATGCTCGAATCCTATTGCGGTGATGCACAGCGAGCCATCCAGAACATGGGTACCATAAATTTCGCCGGCGGTAGAACAACCGAATATACATGCATTCGGATAAAATCTTTTGACCTCTTCAAGAAGTATCTGTTCTCTAAAAATTGATGTGGCGCCAAATGCCAGGACTAACCCGGCCGATCCTGCCATCGTCCCAGGAGGTTTGGGTCTCCATCCATGTGTTGCTGACCATATGTTCTGTTCGATTTTAATGTTTCAGCCTCCTTGCGCTGAACGTTGTGCAAGATGCAATCGAGACATGGTATTGTTATGATTTTCAGGGATTGTTTCGAATTTAACCTTGCAGTGCCTGTTTATGTATAACATAATATCATCATAATTACAAGAAATAAGAAGTTTTAGCTTACACAATCCCTTTTTAAAGTATAACAAATTGTACTTAATCATATACAAAATATAGCATAGGAATTGCATTGCGCAAGGTCTTTTATCGACCGTATCGTTGCCCGGGAAGTTGCCGTCCTGGCAGAGAAATGGACTTTTGACCACCTGTTATGGTAATTTCCTGTTTAGAGGAGGTCGTTATGAAAATATGCAAAGCCGCTATAACTGTACTGTCCTTGCTGGGCCTCATGTGCCCGGGCGCTATATGGTCAATGGAAATAGCGCTGGGTGTTGTCACAAGGCCGGGCGCTGCGCAGAACGTATGCGCAGAGAAGTTCAGGGAGCTTGTTGAGGCCCGTTTGCCTCATAAGGTCAGGATCTACGACAGCGGTTCACTGGGGACTGAAGCAGAGATCCTGAAAAAGATACAAAAGGGAAGCATCCATATGGGCATCATCACATCCGGCCCTTTTGACCGGTTTGTCCCCGGGGCAAGGGTCATCGATTATCCATACCTTTTTGGGAACTATGAACAGGTGGACAGGGTGCTTGAGGGCCCCATGGGACAGAAGCTCCTAAGGATGCTTGAAAGGGCAGGGTTCAAGGGCCTGGCATTTTCTGAGAACGGCTTCCGCCATCTTACCAACAGCAGGAGGCCGGTTCACGGGGTTGAAGATGTGGCAGGCCTCAGGATCCGCGTCATGGAGTCTGATCTGCACAGGGAGCTGTGGCGTCTGTTCGGCGCAGACCCGGTACCGATCGGGGACCTCAAAAAGCTTATTGCAGGCCTGCAGTCAAAAGAGATCGACGGGCAGGAGAACCCTTTGTCGGCGATCTGGCTTGACGATTTCTATAAAGGGCAGCGCTACCTTTCCCTTACGGGGCATGTCTATTCATCGCATATAGGCGTTGCAGGCCTTAAATGGTTCAAAGGCCTTCCGCAGAAAGACCAGAAGGCTATTGTGCAGTGCATGGAGCAGGCGGCCCGCTACCAGAGACGCTGGAGCCGGGACAACGAGGCAGGCTTTCTCGAAAAGATAAAGGCGGCGGGCATCATAGTGGATGAGAATCCCGATATTGCTTCTTTCCGCAAAAAGGCGTCAGGAATAGAGGGGCTCGGGATATTCCAGGCAAAAGATGTGCGGAAGCTGCTCCTGGAGTTTAAAAAGGCCGTTGCAGGCACCGGAAAGTGAGGACGTTATGTCAACGCATGATTTATCCAGGATTTTTATCGGACAGGCATCGGGCATCCGGCGTCGGGCATCCGGCGTCGAGGCCTTTGTAGCTCATCTGGAGTTGCCGTTAAGATCTTTGGTTCTCCTGATTTTTTTGACAGCATGTATCGCAGGCTGTGCCCCTTCGCAGCAGCGGGTCGTCCTGACGTACGAGCGTTTTGTAAACGCTTCAGGCGGTTCGGGACAGATATTCGTTGCGGCGCCGCTGGCGCGATACAGCGAGGCGCCGTTTGCGGCAGGGAAAGAGGTGCTTGGGAAGACCGGGGAGGAGGATATCTTTACCCAGGATAATCCGGCAAGATGGTTTTTCACGGCCCTGGCAGAGGAATTGTCCGCTGCCGGGTATGAGGTAAAG
>JAKQBZ010000195.1 GCA_029559435.1 Deltaproteobacteria bacterium
AACATTTCCGCAATTGCCAAGCCCTCCTATGATCTTTGCCTCGTCCCGAACGCCGACCTGCCTCAACTCGATCCTAACCTTGAACTCCTTGGCCAGTTCCTTGACGAGTTCCCGGAAGTCAACCCTGCTTTCAGAGATGAAATAGAAAATGAGCTTGGTGCCTCCGAAGAGATATTCTGCGTTGAGGAGCTTCATCGGCAGCCCCATTTCCCCGATCTTTTTCCTGCAAAAATCAAATACCTGTTGTTCTTTTTCGCGCAATGCCCTGTATTCTTCGACTTCGTTTTCATTGATTTTGCGCGCGATCTTTTTTAACCCCGTCTTGTTTGTTCCAAGGGGCTCGGTAAGGACAACGCCCAGGCAAGTGCCTTTGTCGATCTCGCAGACCACGCGGTCACCGATCCTTATATCGTCGGGGGCTTCCAACTCGATTACCCCGATCAGCCTGTCTATGCTTACATAACAACTTTTCATACATGCCTCATAATATGGAGAAGTAAATTTTCAAAGATAAGCCATTTGTTTACATTATAACGCATAATCCGGATCGTTTCCTGAATTCTTTTTACAGACTCTCCGATCCACCGGAGGTCAACCCTTTCGAGTTCAAGGATATCCCTGATGTCCCGGTTGATTATCATTGATGAATCATGTGAGATATTGAGAACAAAGATATCCCTGAAGAGAGAAAGGAGGAATGAGAGGTATATCGTAACCCCGGCAACGTTTTTGGTGATCCTTTCAGAGAGCAGCGTCACGTTGAGGAAGCTCTTGTGCTTCCCGGTGATCGCCTCTACCAGTCTTTTTCTCATCTCGAGATTTTCTTTTTCGAGCCAAAAGATCCCGGCGCCGATACTGCCAAAGGAGATTGAGGAGAGGGTTTCGGCGAGCGGCCCGTCGATCAGCAGCGACTCTGTAAAATAGCGTTTTAGCTGTTCCTGCCTGAGGGCTGTGAAAAAGATCCTTGAGCAGCGGGATCGTATTGTATGGGGAAGCTCTTCTTCAGATGCGGTAATGAGGAAAAAGACGTTAAAGGGCGGAGGCTCTTCGAGCGTTTTGAGCAGGGCATTTGCCGCTTCTCGGGTAAGTGCCTCTGCGCCGTCGATAATGATTATCCTTTTTTTGCCCTCGTAGGGATATTCGTAAACCTCCTGATTAATGCCCCGGATCTTTTTTTCCTCGTTCCCCCTGATAAGGTCGATGCCTATCGAAGCCTCGCCCTCTTGCCTTGACAGGGTTATGAGGTCGGGGTGGGTCCCCCGGTCAATTCTGGCGCAGGCCTTGCAGGCGCCGCAGCCTTTTCCCTGTTCGCAGAGGATATGCTTCGCGAATTCGACGGCAGTTTTTTTCTTTCCGATGCCGTCCTGGCCGCTGAACAGCAAGGCGTGGGGCATCCTTTCGTGTTCTAAAAAAGACAAAAGGAGGCTTTTCTGTTTTTCGTGGCCAATGATCTCTTCAAATCCCATAGTTCTTCAGGAGGTTCTCCACATTTTTTCTTATAAGGGCCTCAATGTTTTCTATGCTTTCCGCGCCGTCAATAACAAGAAACCTCTTCGGCTCCTCCCTGGAGAGCTTAAGGTAGGCATCTTTTATCCTGCGGTGAAAGGCAAGGTCTTCTTTTTCGAATCTGTCCATTACATTATTAAAGGCGGCTTTTCTTTTTAACCCCTTTTTTGCGGTACAATCAAGGAGTATGGTCAGGTTGGGCCTTACGCCTTTTGTGACGAGCCTGTTCAGCGTTTCAATAATTCCAAGATCTATGCCCCTGCCATAACCCTGGTATGCGTAGCTTGCGTCCACGAACCTGTCGCAGAGGACGACCTTGCCGTTTTTTAATGCCGGCAATATGAGCTCCTCCACGTGCTGGGCCCTCATGGCCATAAATATCATCAGCTCCGAAAGGGGCAGGACGTTGAGGTTTTCGTGAAGAAAGATCTTCCTCAGCGCTTCCCCGAAGGCGGTGCCCCCGGGCTCGCGGGTCTTTATGACATCGTGCCCCGCTTGCTTCAGGTGATGGTAAAGAAGCTCGATCTGGG
>JAKQBZ010000205.1 GCA_029559435.1 Deltaproteobacteria bacterium
TATTGCCCTAATGACGCCCGCTGCGAGCTGCAGCTCATCACCGAGAAGGTGGGGCTCACAGAGACATCGTACCCTGTCTATTACCGTGGTTTTCCCGTCGAGAAGGAAGACCCCTTTTACGACCGCGACTATAACCTCTGCATCCTCTGCGGCCGCTGCGTCCGCGTATGCAACGACGTGCGGCTCAACGGGACCCTCAGCTTCAAGCAGAGGGGAAAGCTTACGACAATAGGCCCTGCCTTTGACCGGACGCACCTCGAAGCGGGGTGCGAATTTTGCGGCGCCTGCGTCACCGTCTGCCCCACCGGCGCGTTAAGCGCAAAAGTAAGCAAATGGTACGGGATGGCGGATACGCAGATCGGCACGACCTGCGTCTATTGCCCTGTGGGCTGCAAGGTGATCCTCCAGGTAAAGAACGACGAAACGATCGATGCGCTGCCCGACTACGATTCTCCCGTTGACCAGGGGCTGATATGCGTGAAAGGGCGCTTTGCCATACCGGAATATGTCCACAGCGCAAAACGGTATACAAGCCCGCAGCGGCTCACCCCGGTCGGGTATGAGGATATATCCTGGGACCAGGCGATCGACGAGGCAAAGGAGAGGCTTGCAGGTATTGATCCCGGCGATTGTCTCGTCATGGTCTCGCCCCAATTGAGCAACGAAGACCTTTTCATTGCCCAGAGGTTCGCGCGCGAGGTGGCGAAAACCGAAGAGATCTTTTCGCCGCTGATCGCTGACCTCGGGGCAGATCTGATGCCGTTCTTAGACCTGGCCATGCATGCAAGCCCTTATGATGCGATCGGCGAAGCGCAGGGCATCCTCGCGATCGGGTTTGATTCAACCTACGGGTTTGCCCCTATAGGGATACAGGTCAAGGCCGCTGCCAGAAACGGCGCCCACCTTGTTACCCTCGGCTCCCGTGAATCGAATCTCGACATCCTTGCGGAAACAGCGCGCCAGGCAGAGCCTTCCCGATTGGCAGAGATGGTCGATTCATTAGCCAAGGGGATGCCGGGCAACGGCGCAAAGAACCTTGTCATCGTGGGGCCTGACGTTATCTTTGGCCCGGGGCGCCGCGAGATGTTCAACAAGGTCATCGTGCTTCGGGATGCCCACAAATGGAAGGTCATCGTCGCGCACCCTTACACAAATCTGCTCGGCATGCTTGCAACAGGGGCGTTCCCGGGGATAAAGCCGGGCGAGGCGTTGAAAAACGGAGGGGGCGCCGCGGCAGTGAAGGACGCCGCTGTTTATCCCGACCTGAATAAGAAACGGAAGGTCGTCTATGTCATAGGAGAGGCGAAGATCGATGTGGCCCCGCCCTGCGACTACCTGATCTACCAGAACGGATTGCCTCCGGAGGGCGGGCGGCAGCCCGACCTGATCCTCCCGGCGTGTATGTTCACGGAATCTTCCGGGACCACGGTCAACGCCGAAGGAAAGGTCCTCGCCATACAGAAGGCCTATGAGCCGTTCATGCAGTCAAAGCCTGACTGGTGGATCATGTCAAGGATAGCGGAGAAGCTGCAAAAAAAGACGTTCAAATATAATTCTGTCAATGTGATCCAGGGAGATATGAAAAAAGAGATAAAGGGATTTTTCAGCATGAAGAAGGACCTTGAGTTTGTAAAGGTCACCATGAAAGAAGGTGGGGGAAAGGCCGGAGGCGCTGCCCCGTCACAGAGAAAGGGCGGCCCGAAAACCCGGGAGGAGAGCTACCGGGGGGTATCGCTTGCGTCCGTTGTGTCCGGCATGAAGGCCATTGAGGAAAGGAGGCGTCATGAATAAGATCGTCGAGCGCACCATGATCGTTCCCAATATGCACCTCCTTGAGGTCGAGGCCCCGGAGATCGCATCAAAGATACAGCCGGGGCAGTTTGTCATCGTCCGTGCGAACGACGAGGGCGAGCGGATACCCCTTTCAGTGGCCGACTGGGACGCGGAAAAGGGCACCATCACGATCATCTTCATGGAGGTCGGCGCGTCAACGGGCGCACTGGCCCGCCTGAAGGCCGGGGACTCGGTGGCAACGTGCGTCGGGCCGCTGGGAAATGCCACGGAGATAGGGCATTACGGCACAGTC
>JAKQBZ010000236.1 GCA_029559435.1 Deltaproteobacteria bacterium
CACGACCCCGCCGTCGAACTGTCCTCAGTGCAAACATCCCATAAGGTTTTACGATAACATACCGATCATCAGCTACATCCTATTGGGAGGAAAATGCAGGGACTGCGGCGCCAAGATATCCAGGCGGTACCCTTTTGTCGAGCTCCTCACCGCCGTCGTGTGCCTTGTCCTTTACAGACAGTTCGGACTAACCTTTGAATTCTTCGTTTCATTATTTTTTGCTGCGCTGCTTATTGTCGTCTCTTTCATCGACCTGGACCACCAGATAATACCCGACATCCTCAGCATTGGAGGATTGGCCGCCGGCCTCTTCTTCGCGATCTTCAGGCCTGCCTTCAAGGCGCTGTATCCGAAATTCAATATACTCGATTCCCTGTACGGGGTGCTCCTCGGCGGAGGGGTCCTCTACCTTATTGCCATCGGGTATAAATTTATTGCAAAACGGGAAGGCATGGGCGGCGGGGACATAAAGCTCCTTGCCATGATAGGTTCCTTTGCAGGCATAAAGGGCGTTATCTTTTCGCTCATGGCAGGCTCGATCTTCGGGACAATCGTGGGCATTCCCGTGATGCTTGCACAGGGTTCAGACACGAAATACGCGATCCCCTTCGGCCCCTTTCTCTCTCTCGGAGCGCTTCTCTATGTTTTCAAAGGCGATATGTTCATTCAATTTTTATTTAATATATTGAGGACTTAATATGAACAGGCAAAAAAGAGACAATGGAACGTTCGGAGGGATGTGGCTCCCCAAGATGGAAAGGCTTCTGAGAAAATGGACGATACTATGTCCTGTCCTTGTGCTTATCATATCTTTATGCGGGACGTGCTTTGCAGATGAAAGCATAGACTACCTGCTGCTGACGGGTTTCGTCAAATCTTATGATGCGGGGAGAGGGATCATAAGGATAGACGTAAGATCTGAAGGCTGTGTGGGGCTCAGGGAGTTCATTGTGCCCG
This sequence comes from Deltaproteobacteria bacterium, assembly GCA_029559435.1. Lineage (GTDB taxonomy): Bacteria > Desulfobacterota > Syntrophorhabdia > Syntrophorhabdales > Syntrophorhabdaceae > UBA5609. The sequence continues at coordinate 958 of JAKQBZ010000236.1, forward strand.
AGTACGCAAAAGAAGACCTCGATCAATCGCTCGTCAATAAAAAGGTGCAATTTCATATAAAAAGCATATCCTGTGAGCGCGGCCGGGTCTATGAGATGATATTAGAGAGGTAGGAATGAAGACGCTTGTCCGTATGATCATAGTATCTTTAGTTTTGTTGGGCTGCCCTATGTTCTCGGGTGCGCAAGTGATGACCGATTACTGCCAGATGCCGTCTTCCATAGGCACGCCAGTCGACCCCAACGTGCTCCTTGTGATCGATACGAGTGGAAGCATGGGGTGGTGCGCCTATTCCTCGAAAACCGGTAGCGGGTCATGCGAGCCCAGCCCCAGCACGTACAGTGCGACCACTACCTATGAGGGCTACTTCGACCCTACAAAATACTACAAGCCGGTAGATACCAGCGATGAGGTAACAGCCTGCGACCCGAGCACCTCGACGTGCCTCTGGGTTGAGACGACCCCTACGGGATCTCCCTGCGTGCAGACATGCACGAACTGGAAATGCAGAAGTACTTACCTTGGCAGCTGTGACCCGAAAGGTACCCACGGCTGCAGTTCATCGAAATGGGCCTGCTGTACAGCATGGACCTCATCGGGTGATTGCAATGTAGATACCGGGAACTATCTAAACTACAAATATATGAGAAGGGTGGACGCTCTGCGGTGGGCTCTGACCGGAGGCAGGCCCAACAGCTGCAACAATTCCATCCAGTCCTGTGACCCCGAGGTATATCCCAATGCCCAGCTAAGCTGCGACACCTTCGGCTGCATTCTGAAAGGGACCGACGGGGTAACGCTGGTGAAGGCGCCGTGGGAAAGGATAACGGGGAACAGGGGCGGGCTCCTTTTTCAGCTCAAGGCGCTTTCCCCTAAGCCGCTCATGGGCGCCATGTTCTATGATAGCAACGGGGTGAACAGGACGGTCTATATAGGCGATTTTACCGCCTCTGCGAGCTACGACGGGGTACAGCCCTATAAGAACGTCATAACCGCCATCAACTATGAACCGCCGGGAGGCGCAACGCCCACCGGCCCCGCAATGTGGGACGCCCTCAACTACCTTGCGCAGAGCACCGCGCAGTACGGCGGCCCCCAGCCGCAGACAGGTACAGGCAACGAATGGAAGAACCCCATGTACCGGTGCATCGACAGCAACAACGACGGCAACTGCCAGGGGAATGAATTTGTACTTGTCCCCTGCGCCAAGAACTTTGTGATGCTTTTAACGGACGGGCTATGGAACACCGGAGGATTGCCTGTGGGCACACATTGCAAGATAGACGATGATGCGGAATCAGAATCCCCGGACCCTGTTGTGCCTGCCTACAAGATGCATAAGACAGGATATACGAACGTGCCCACCAGCATCTCGAGCTATGTGGAGTCTGTCTACACAGTAGGCCTGTGGCTGGGCGGCTCAGGCGAACTGGCCATGAAGAACGTGGCGATGTACGGCGCTTTTGACAGGCTGAACACGTGGCCAGGAGGGACAAGCGGCTTTCCCGGCACATCGTGCGGTCCTTTGACCGATTGTTGT
>JAKQBZ010000241.1 GCA_029559435.1 Deltaproteobacteria bacterium
TTGTCTGGAAGAATTTCGACAAAACGCGTCCCCATCCCCAGTCCCTGATCACGCACGCCCTGCTCACCGATGTCTATAAGTGACCCGTCCCGTTAGGCATGTCACTTCGAAAGTAGAAAGAAAGGAGGAAGAGCAATGAAAAAAAATCACTGGCTATTGGGATTTACCTTTTTGTTTTTTGTATGTTCCGCGCTTGCCGTTCCTCAGCAGAGTGATGCTCAGGTAATTCAGCTCAAATATTCCAACTTCTTCCCTGCGACGCAAAAACACGGCATCCTTGGTGAGCAGTGGTGTAAGGACGTGGAGAAGGTGACCAACGGTAAAGTAAAGGTGAAGTACTACCCGGGCGCCACGCTGACTCCGCCCGCCCAGACCTACGACTCCGTCGTAAAGGGCATTGCGGATATCGGCTTGAGCATTTTCGGTTACACCATGGGCAAATTCCCCATGATGGCAGCCATCGACCTGCCCCTGGGATACAAGAGCGGCTATGTTGCTACAAAGATGATCAACGCTTACTACAATAAGTTTAAGCCAAAGGAACTGAACGAGGTTAAGATCCTGTATCTCCACGCCCATGGCCCGGGTTTCGTGAACACGAAGAAACCCATCAACAAGCTTGAGGATATGAAAGGCGTAAAATTGAGGGCGACAGGCCAGACGTCCCAGCTCGCGAAGGCGCTGGGCGCCGCCCCGGTTGCCATGCCCATTACCGAGTCCTACGACGCCCTCTCCAAGGGTGTTGTCGACGGCATCATGTGCCCCTTCGATGGGCTCGCGGTCTGGAATCTGGCCGAAGTCGTAGGCAACACGACGAGGGATTTCGGTTGCGCCTACTCGTCGGGCTTCTTCGTTGTCATGAATAAGGACAAGTGGAATTCGATCCCGCCAGACGCCCAGGCAGCGATCGAGAAGCTCAACCAGGAGTATATCGAAAAACAGGGCAAGCTCTGGGACGAGTACGACCAGGAAGGCTATAACCTGACCAAGAAGAGAGGCAACAAGGTCATCGACCTGCCGCCCGGGGAAATGGCGAGATGGGTCAAGGCTGCGAGACCGGTTGTCGACGACTACGTCAAGGCATTGAAGAGCAAAGAACTGCCCGGGGAAGAGGCCATCGGCTTCATAGAGGACTACCTGAAGAAGAACGACAAGATACCCTTCTAATAGGAACGCCGGCTGAACATTGAATTGATGAGAGCTTTCTTCAATTCAATGTTCAGCAATAACCCCCTGGCCTTGTCAAACAAAGGGCTGGTACAACAATTTCAGAACGTTAGTATCTCACCGTCTTTGCCCAGCGGGACAAGCCGCATCTCTGCCGCGAGAAGCCTTTCTTCTGCAGTGGGGCCTGGTTCTATGCCGGGCAATCGTTCGCGGTCGGCCATGCTATCTCCTTGACGTTCGTAGCCTTCCTGTTGTCTGCGTATGATGGTAGGAAGCCCATCCGGCTCTTTGCAGCGTAAATAACATATTTTAATAAAAATATCATTTATTTATATTTTTGCCTTGACAATAGTTTTTTAAGAGGCCAAAATTTGGTAGATAAGAGGAAGCCATGCGTGACGGAGGCAGGCGATTAGAAAAAGGGATGCAGAACTGATGGGGCCCTCATGCCCCATTTTTTCTATTAAAAGAATAGGGAGGGAACAAATGAAGAAGACAAGCATGCTGAATGTATTGGCGATCTGTCTGGTTGTTTTTGCCTTGATAGCCGTCGGCAGCGTCAAGGTCTTTGCCCAGGAAAAGCAGATCATCATCAGGTATGTGACGCAGCTTCCCACAACGCACCTTTTAACGCAGGCAGACTACAGAATGGCAAAGATGATCGAGGAAAGAACAAAGGGCAGGGTAAAGGTGGAGGTCTATCCCGGGGGACAACTTTACAAGGGCATGGAACTCCTCAAGGGTATCATGACGGGTGCCGTCGAGATGGGCATCATGTACAACGCTATATTCACAGGCCCTATCCCGCTTTTTGATATATTTGACATCCCTTTCCTCTTCAATAACTACAATGAAGTAACTGCCTTGTGGCGCAGCGAGGTTGGCGACAAGATCAGAAGCCAGATGGAAAAGATCGGCATCAAGGGGATAGCCTACTCTGCCTATGGTGAAAGCTTTTCTATGTGCTCCCATAAGCCCCTCATCAAAGTAAGTGATTTCAAAGGAATGAAGATACGGTGCAACACCAATATGGGGGCGGATACCATAAAAGAATTTGGCGCATCCCCTGTGCTTTTTGCAGCAGGAGAGGTGTACGAGGCCTTGCAGAGAAAGACCATCGATGCGGCAAGCTCCGGACCTACAACGATAAAAGAGAGAAAATGGTATGAGCTGACCCAGAATGTAACCGTCGCGTGGGCATCTTATTCTGTATGGCCGGTCATGGTAAACCTCAAATTCTGGAACTCGCTCCCCAAGGATATCCAGCAGGTGCTCCTTGATGTCGGCAAAGACCATGAAGCCTACGTTCTGCAAAAAACCACCGAGACAGACCTGGAGACCGTTAAATTCCTCAAGGGCAAGGTTAAAGTCTATGAATTAACGCCGGCTGACAGGAAGGCCTGGGCAGCGTACACAAAACCCGTTATCGACAAATTATTGAAAAGAACCGGCTCTGACGGACAACAGGCAATTGAATGGATCAGAAAAAACTTAAAGCGGAACTGATCAGCGGAGCGAGCTGGAGGGCATATGAGATTTTGGTCCAAACTTGACCGCATTCTTATAAAAATTTTAAACAAGAGTGCGTTCATAGGCGGTTTTTTTATCTTTGCCACGGCGGTTCTCGTGAGCTATGAAGTGCTTATGAGGTACGTCTTTGCTTCGCCTTCTCTCTGGACCTTCGATGTCACGATCTTTCTAATTCTCTACTCGGCGTATATAGGCTCCGGGTACAACTTAAAAGAGGGAAAACATGTAAGCGTTGAATTCCTGGTCGAAAGGCTGGCCAAGTACAAACGCTTTTCGCTTGCGCTCGGAGCCCTTACCAACCTGGTTGGCATCGTTTTCTGGATAATAGTGTCCTGGAAAGCCTTTGAAGAAGGCATCATGGCATACAGGCTCTCGGAGGTAACCCTATCGTACCTCCGCTTTCCTCTCACGATACCCCTTCTTGCAGTCTTTCTGGGCAGCCTCCTCATACTTGTCCAGACATTGCGCGAACTCGTAAGACAGGTTGCAGGGCTGGCCGGAAGGGGGCCTGGATGACCACCTTATTTCTCTTCCTATTCTTCATAATCCTGCTGCTTGTCGGGGTCCCTGTCGGCTTTTCCCTCGCGATAGCGGGGACCGTGGGCATGCTGTTTACGATGGGCATCGCGAAGGTCTTTGCCACGTTGCCTACTTTGATGCACGGAAGCCTGAACAACTTTGTCCTTATTGCCATCCCTCTCTATGTGCTCATGGGAAACATCATTATTCACGGAAAGCTGAGCGACGAGATATATGATACGCTGAACGAGTTTGTAGGCCATCTCCACGGAGGGCTGGCCATCATCACGGTGCTTTTCTGCACTATCTTCGCTGCGATCTCCGGCTCCAGCGTCGCGACGGCTGCTACGGTCGGCATGATCGTTTTGCCGGAAATGCTGAGGCTGAAGTACAAAAGAGATTTTATCTTCGGGTTGACCGCGGCAGGCGGAACATTGGGCATAATGATCCCTCCAAGCCTGAATATGATCATATACGGTGCGCTCACCGAGGTATCGGTTGGCAAGCTGTTCATTGCAGGCGTGATCCCCGGCTTGATCCTCGGCGGGCTTTTCATGCTCTATGCCGTAATTTACTCACGGATCAAAGGATACAAGAGCGAATACAGGTCGAGCTGGAGACGAAGGCTGATCTCGCTGAAAAACTCCTTTTTCAGCCTTCTTGTTATTCCCGCCATCATGGTGGGCATCTATACGGGGATCTTTACCCCTACCGAGGCTGCCGGGGTGGGGGCCGTCTATGTCCTTATTGTGGCGGTGCTAAAGAAGAAATTCGGCTGGCAGACTTTCTATGTCACACTCATAGAAACCTTGAAGACAAGCTGCATGGTTCTTATGATCATTGTCGGCGCCATAATCTTCGGTTATATCGTGACGGTCCTTCAGTTTCCCCAGCAGGTTGTTGCCTTTATAGTGGAGCACAATGTAACGCCTCTTCAGTTCGTAGTAGGTACGTTCTTCTTAATACTCTTCCTGGGATGCTTCGTTGAGTGCGTTACCATTATGGTGATCATGACACCCCTCCTGTACCCGATAGTGCTCAATCTAAATATTGACCCCATATGGTTCGGCGTGTTCTTGACGGTTACCATGGAGCTGGCCCTTGTCACGCCGCCCGTCGGGCTCAATCTCTTCGTGATCAATACGATCGTGGCGGACTCAAAATTAGAAGAGGTCTACAAAGGCGTATGGCCCTTTATCGCTATAATGGTCTTGTCGGTAGTTATTTTCTACCTTTTGCCGGATACTGCAACCTGGCTGCCGGGCTTGATGGAAAAGTAAGGCAGGCACACTCAATGAACGAAGCTTTTGCAGATGACACGATGCCGCAAATGGATATGGTAATGAAATAATGGTTATCGCGTACCAGTGGGTGATCGTGGCAATATTATGGTTCTCCCATGTCATATATTTCCTGAACTATATGACGATAGGAACGCTGTCCCCCTTTGTCCAGCCTGAATTCCAACTCTCGACAACTCAAATTGGGCTGCTCTGCAGCGCAGTGACCATCGGTTCGCTGGCCAGCAATATTCCCGCGGGGATGCTGAGCGATGCCTTTGGGGCAAAGTGGATCATGGTTTTTGGCCTCATGCTCATAGGATGCGCCGAGTTTGTGATCTGTTTTTCAGATTCATACCTATGGATTTTTGTATTCCTGATCATCGTGGGCATTGGGGTCGGCTGTAATCAAACCCCTGGAAGCAAGGCCATTATAATATGGTTCTCGCTGAAGGGACGTGCCACAGCAATGGGGATCAAACAAACGGGCGTTACGATCGGCGGTGTCGTTGCCTCTTTTTTGCTCCCTTTTATAGCCCTTTATTGCGGCAGCTGGCGTTATTCATTCAAGCTGGCGGGGGTTGTGACCCTGCTATGTGCCGTCATCGTCCTTTTTTTCTATAAAGAACCGCCGCGTCAGCCTGGCGGCAGCTCCGGGGGCGGTATTTCATGGAAAAACAACTTTAAGACTCTTTTTAAAGAAAGAGATTTCATCCTTATCGGCCTGACGGGGATCCTCCTGATGCTCATACAGTTTTCCTTTCTCGCGCATTTTGTCCTTTACGCCACGAAGGTGCTCAGCCTTCCTGTTAAAAAGGCGGGAGCCATCCTCGGCGTAGCCTTCTTCGCGGGCGCCGTGGGGAGGGTTGCGTGGAGCGTCGCGAGCGACTACCTCTTTGGGACAGGGAGAAGGATAGTCCTCACTATCATCGGTGCTGCAGGAGCGGTCGTTACAGTTGCCTTTATCTTCCTTTCGGGAGAAAGCCCGCTCTGGGCGATCTACGCCTTTGCCGCACTTTTCGGATTCACCGGCCTGGCCTGGAACGCTGTCTATCTGACAAGGGTAGGGGAGTTCCCGGGGAGGGCTTTGGCAGGAGTTGCAACGGGCATTAATTTTGTGGTCGTGAACATAGGCGCCATAGTCGGTCCGCCTCTTTTCGGATATTTCGTTGACTTCACGGGTGGATATGCAACTTCATGGTCCTTTACAGGGGCTTGCCTGGCGATGGTTGCTTTTTTGAGCGGGATCCAGAGAAAAGAACGTATGTTAACGGAGTCGTAAGATGGAAAATATTGGCGAAAAGATCAGGAATGAAAGGAAGGCCAAGGAGATGTCCCTTACGGAGCTTGCCTCCCGGCTTGGAATAAGCTCGATGACGCTGCAGCGCATTGAAACAGGCAAGACAAGCCCTTCTGTGGCCGTACTCTCCCAGATCTCTCATCAGCTCATGCGGCCCATCGATTTTTTCATCAAAGAAGATAAAGCAAAAGTGCTCCATACCAGCAAAGACCAGCATCCGATAATTGAGTCTTCAGGGATGAAGCTGACGGTAATTGCACCACAGAACCTTATGGACGAGGACATCCTCGTCAATCTGGGAGAAGCGAAGAAAGGACAGTTCATCAGCTCGCATACCGAGGACGGCTGCTCCTTTGTTTATATGCTCGAAGGCGAGTGCATTTTCGAGCATAACGGAATTGAATACCGCCTCAAGCCAGGCGATACGCTATACTATAATGCGAGATTTCCCCACTCTGTCAGCACTGGCGTTAACATCAAATTCATCAGCATATTTTTCAAAGGGAAGAGATAACAAAATCTACCCTATATGCTAAAATCTTTAAAAAAACTGTGATAAGAAGTAAAAAGAGGTTTGGAAAATTATGAGTATTTTATATATTTTTCTTGATAGTTGATGCGGAAAAAAAGAATATGAAAAGAGGTATCTGTGTGGAGCCTGGAAAAGGTAAGGGTGAGGGGGCAACTCCACACAATAGTGTGATGAGTTAGCGAAAAAATGAGAATGTTGAGAGCGGCCACGCAGGGGTTAATCATTTTCTTTGTGCTTCTGGCAGTGTTGCCGCCCTGGGGGTGCCAGGCTTCCGGGCAGCAGGCGCAAGGAAAGCCTGCCCTCGATGTCCCCTATGAGCCGACGAGCTATACGATTACGCAGGAGATGCTCAGGATCGCAAGCGTGACGTCCTCGGATGTGGTCTACGATCTGGGCTGCGGAGACGGCCGGATCGTGATTACGGCAGCAAAGGAGCGAGGGGCGAGGGGCGTCGGCGTTGATCTTGACCCGGCGCGAATCAGGGAGAGCAAAGAAAACGCCGGATCAGCCGGGGTCGCCCACCTTGTACGATTTGTCGAACAGAACCTTTTTGACGCGGACATCAGCAACGCCACCGTCGTGATGCTCTATCTCTGGCCCGAGGTAAACCTGAAGCTCCGGCCGAAGCTTCTGCGGGAACTGAGGCCCGGCACCCGCATCGTATCGCACAGCCACACCATGGGCGATTGGAAGCCTGACGCCGTGGCAACGGTGGAGAAACATTACCTTTATTTTTTCATCGTTCCCGCCAACAGCACAGGCACGTGGAGATTGACCGGTTTTGATCCCAAACCTGCTTCGCTACGGCTTACACAGAAGTTCCAGGCGGTCATGGGCTCAATGTCCGTAGGCTCCGCGATATATCCCGTGACGAATGGCAGCCTCAGGGGCACCTCCCTCCGTTTTACGGTAGAAGGTATGATCCGGGGGGTTAAGGATGTCCGCTTATTCGAGGGCAATATCTCACACAATACCATACAAGGGACGATCAGGGACCAGGCCGGCAATATGGTAAGCGCCTGGAAGGCAATACGGGACGCCGCTACTGCCGTGCCTATCGCGGAGTAAACACAAGGGGGCCGTCGCAGCAGGTTGACTACCCCCCTTAATTCTGATAACCTAATAGGTTCACATGCAAAAACGATCCGGCTGGATACAAAAATCCAAAAAAGATATTCAGGAGATCTTCAGGTTCTGCGAGGAGTACAAATCCTTTCTGGACAGGTCCAAAACAGAAAGGGAGACGGCGCGATATATAAGGGAACACCTTGCAGAGAATGGTTTTTCAGAGGATTGTTCCGGCGAAAGGGTATTCCGCGTGAATAAGGGGAAAGAGGTGGCCGCATACCGCAGGGGAGCGAAAGGCCCGGCTGAGGGCCTCAGGATAATCGTGGCGCACATCGATGCCCCGAGGCTTGACCTCAAGCAGAACCCCGTCTACGAAGACGTCGACCTTGCGCTCCTCCGCACGCACTATTACGGGGGCATCAAAAAATACCAGTGGGTTGCCATACCGCTTGCCCTCCATGGCGTTGTCATCAAGGCCGACGGGGCTACCGTGGAGATCGCCATCGGCGAGTCTGATGACGACCCCGTCTTTCTCATCGATGACCTTTTGCCCCATCTGTCGAGGAAGGTCCAGGATGAGAAAAAGTTGTCAGAGGCGATAGAGGGGGAAAAGCTTATTGTGCTTTTCGGGAACATCCCCCTTGCCGGCGCGGAAAAAGACGCCGTCAAACAGTCTGCATTGAACATATTAAAAGACCGGTACGGGATAAGCGAAGAGGATTTTGTCAGCGCGGAGCTTGAAATAGTGCCGGCCTTTAAGGCGCGGGATGTGGGCATCGACAGGAGCATGATCGGCGCCTACGGCCAGGATGACCGGGCGTCTGCCTTTACCCTGCTGAAGGCGATCTGCGACGGAGAAGCGCCGAAGCAGTCCTGCCTTGCGTTATTCACGGACAAAGAAGAGGTAGGGTCAGAAGGGAACACGAGCGTGAGATCCAATTTTTTGCAGCTCTTTTTATATGATGTACTTACAGCCATGGGAGTCAAGGCCGATGAGGCCACGATCCGGAAGGCGCTGTTCAACTCGAAGGCATTGTCCGCAGACGTGAACGGCGCGGTCAACCCTACGTTCCAGGACGTACATGAGAAACAGAACGCATGCTATCTCGGCCGCGGCATCTGCATCTCGAAATTTACCGGCCACCTCGGCAAATCCGGGGCAAGCGACGCAAGCGCCGAGTACGTAGGCGAGATACGGCGGCTCTTTGACCGTGCCGGCGTCATCTGGCAGACAGGAGAGATGGGGAAGGTCGATGAAGGGGGAGGCGGAACAGTGGCGAAATTCCTTGCCTCTTATGGCATGGACATAATCGATTGCGGCGCCCCGCTCCTCACCATGCACTCGCCGTACGAGATATCGGGCAAGATCGATATCTACGAAACATACCATGCTTTTCAGGTCTTTTTTAGATCGTAAAATGGAGGCTTAAGAATTTATGACGGAAATTGAGACAATTGACATACCCCAGCTGATCCCGCTCCTTCCCGTACGGGACATGGTCATGTATCCATCCGTTATTCTACCGCTTTTTGTCGGGCGGGATATGTCGATAAATGCCGTAGAGAAGTCGCTGTCCAAGGACAGGCTGATCCTTGTCGCCGCCCAGAAGGACCTGACGGACGAAGACCCTCTTCCCGACAGGATATATTCGGTAGGAGTCGTATCCCAGATCATGAGGATGCTCCGGCTGCCCGACGGCAGGGTAAAGGTGCTGATCCAGGGGCTGAAAAAGGCACGGATCAAGGCTTATGCACAGGAGACCCCGACGTTCCTGGTGAAGATAGAAACGATCAACGAGCCCTTGATCACAGAGATAACCCTCGAGATCGAGGCGCTTATGCGCTACGTCAAGGAAGAGATGGAAAAGGTGGTCTCCATGGGAAGGATGGTGCCGCCCGATATATTGATGGTCCTCGATACGATCGATGAGCCCGGCAAGCTTGCCGACGTCGCTGCCGCCAACCTGGGGCTGGCGGTGGACAAGGCGCAGGAGGTCCTCGAGATCGTTGAGCCGGTGGAACGTCTCAGGAAGCTCTCGGAGATCCTCGGAAAAGAGATAGAGCTCCTCAACATGCAGGCAAAGATCCTTTCCCAGGCAAAGGAGGAGATGACTAAATCCCAGAGGGAATATTTTCTCAGGGAGCAGATGAAAGCGATCCGGACCGAGCTCGGCGAAGGCGATGAAAGGACGGAAGACGTTGAGGACCTGAAAAAGCGGATCAAAAAGGCAAAGATGCCCAAGGATGTCGAGAAGGAGGCGAAAAAGCAGCTTGAACGGCTCGACATGATGCACCCTGATGCCATCGAATCTACGATGGTCAGGACATACCTTGAATGGCTTGTGGAGCTGCCGTGGAGCAAGACGACAAAGGACAGCATTGATATCAAGCGGGCAAAGAAGATCCTTGATGAAGACCATTATGACCTGGACAAGGTGAAGGAGAGGATCCTTGAGTTCTTAAGCGTTATGAAGCTCAAAAAGGGGGAGATGAAGGGCCCCATCCTCTGCTTTGTCGGCCCTCCCGGCGTCGGCAAGACGTCGCTGGGGAAATCGATTGCGCGCGCCCTGGGCAGGAAATTCTCGCGGATCTCCCTCGGCGGCATGAAGGACGAGGCCGAGATCAGGGGGCACAGGAGGACCTACGTCGGCTCAATGCCCGGCAGGATCATCCAGAGCATAAAGCAGGCAGGGACAAACAACCCGGTCTTTATGATGGACGAGATAGACAAGATAGGAAACGATTTCCGGGGCGATCCGGCGAGCGCGCTGCTCGAGGTCCTTGATCCCGAGCAGAACAATTCATTCAGCGACCATTACCTGAACGTACCCTTTGACCTCTCGCGGGTCATGTTCATCACAACGGCAAACCGGGTGGATACGATCCCCGCGGCATTAAAAGACAGGATGGAGACTATCTACATATCGGGCTACACGGACCGGGAGAAGCTCAAGATAGTAAAGCAATATCTCATCCCCAAGCAGCTGAAAGAGAACGGCCTCAACGGAAAGATGCTGGGATTTGCAGACCACGCCCTCCTGAAGATAATACAGGAATATACGAGGGAAGCGGGTTTAAGGGGCCTCGAGAGGGAGATCGCCGCCATCGGGAGAAAGGTTGCACGAAAGATCGCGGAAGGGAACAGGGAAAAGGCGATGGTCACCGCGAGGAACCTCCAGTCATATCTCGGCCCATCCAAGTACCTGCCGGAGACGATGCACGAAGAGGATGTCATAGGCGTGGCGAGCGGCCTTGCGTGGACGGAATTCGGCGGCGATGTGCTCTACGTCGAGGCTTCGTGCAGGAAGGGGAAAAAGGAGCTGACCCTCACCGGCAGCATGGGCGATGTGATGAAGGAGTCTGTCCAGGCGGCGCTGACCTACATAAAATCAAAGGCAGACACCCTTGACATTCCAAAAGACACTTTCGAAGATCTCGAGATGCACGTCCACGTCCCCCAGGGCGCTATCCCGAAGGACGGTCCTTCAGCGGGGATCACAATGGGCGTGGCCATGATTAGCGCTATCACAAAAACTTCTATTGACCGCAAGATAGCCATGACAGGCGAAATAAGCCTTACGGGCAGGGTGCTCCCTATCGGCGGCCTCAAGGAAAAGACCCTCGCGGCCCTGAGGAACCGGATGAAAGAGGTGATCATCCCCGAGGAAAATGGCCACGAGCTCACCGAGATCCCTGCGTACGTGAAGAAAAAGATGAAATTCCATTTAGTGAAGAACATGGATGAGGTGATAGCGATCATATTCAAGAAGAACCCGAATAAACCTCGTAAGGCGTAAGGCGTGAGGAGATTAAACCCTTTCCCCTTACGACTCACGACTTACGGCCTTTATTAAAACGGTAGTTGTATGAAAGAGGCTTCGTTTTACGAGAAACGTGAAGAAAAGGCTGTACTGTGCAGGCTCTGCCGGCATCGCTGTGTCATCGGGGACGGAAAGCGAGGGATCTGCGGCGTCCGGGAGAACAGGGACGGCAAGCTATACTCCCTTGTTTACGGGATGCCCTGTTCGTACCATGTAGACCCCATCGAAAAAAAGCCCCTTTTCCATTTTTATCCCGGTTCGCGGGCATTTTCCATCGCAACGGTAGGCTGCAATTTTCAGTGCCTCCACTGCCAGAACCACGACATATCGCAGATGCCACGGGAGGCGCAGCGGATCTACGGCGAGCAGATGGAGCCCGCTGAGGTTGTAGAGCTGGCAGAGCGGTCCGCATGCAGGAGCATCTCCTACACGTACACCGAGCCCACCATATTCTATGAATACGCCCTGGATATAGCGAAGCGCGCGAAAGAGAAAGGGATCGCGAACAATTTTGTCACCAACGGCTACATAGAAGATAAGCCGCTTATGGCAATAAGGCCCTATCTCGATGCGGCGAACATCGACCTGAAGGGCTTTGACCCGTCCTTCTACAGGAAGGTCTGCAAGGCAGAGTTGTCCGGGGTGCTCGATACGATAAGGGCATATAAAAGACTGGGCATATGGATTGAGCTGACGACCCTTGTCATACCCGGCCACAATGACAGCGACGAAGAATTCCGCTCCATCGCGAGGTTCATCAGGGATGAGCTTGGCCCGGAGACGCCGTGGCATGTGAGCGCCTTCTATCCCACTTACAAGCTCCAGGAACCCTCAAGGACAAAGCCGAAGACCCTTGCGCGGGCCCGCGAGATAGGCCTCGGCGAAGGCCTGCGGTATGTCTACGAGGGCAACATCCCCGGTTCTGACGGCGAGAATACTTACTGCTATCAGTGCAAAAAGGCAGTGATAAAGCGCGTCGGCTTTACCATCTCGGGGTACCACATTAAAGAAGGGGCCTGCGAATACTGCGGCGCTGCCATTGATGGCATAGGCATTTAACAATTACAATAGGTTACTTAATTTCTTTTCAAAAAATCCGATAACACTTCAGAGCGTCATGAAAGTAGATATGGTGTCAATTATTTTATATCAGGGGGGTTCCCATGAAGCTGAAAGACATTAAGATCGGGAAAAGGCTCGGCCTGGGGTTCGGTATCTTGATAGGTATTAGCGTGCTTCTCTGCCTCGTTGCGTTTATGAATGTAAGGGATATTGACTCAAAGGCGGAAGAGATCACGAAGGTGACCCTTGAAAAGACAATTGCGGCGAATAATATTATAAGCGCCGTTAAAAGCGTTTACCTATCCTTTGCAGTAATGACCAGCACGAACGATCCTTCCCTGGTGAACGCTGAAAAAGAGAACATTGCCGGCCAGAGAAAATTTTATATTGCCGAGATCGAGAGGCTGAACAAGCTCGAAACAGCGGCCGGCGCCAAAGAGGTGATCAAGAAATTTAAGGAGGACATCGCAAAGGCGAGGAACGTGAACGACAGGTTCACGCAACTCCTGGATGCAGGTGCACGGGATGAAGCAGCCGGGTATTTCGTGAGAGGGGTGCAGCCGCTGTCGAAAAAGATAGTGGCGTCCATGGAGAACCTCGTGAAACTCCAGGACAAGAGCATGATGGCAAAACTGCAGGAAATGATGGACAACAACAAGAAGGTCAAGCTGGCATTCCTTGTCTTTTGCCTCGTTTCGATCGGCATAGGCATTACCCTTTCCGTTATTCTGACAAAAAGCATAACCTATCCCATAAAGGGAAGCGTCTGGGCCGCAAACAGGATGGCGGGAGGCGACCTTACCCTTGAATTCAAAAATACGAGAAAGGATGAGTTCGGCGAAGAGATGGAGGGAGTAAAAGAGATGATCAGGAAATGGAGGATCCTGATAAAAGGCGTCAAGGATGCCGCGCTGAGCATATCTTCTGCGAGCCATGAACTAAGCGCAAGCGCAGAGCAGATGTCGAAGGGTTCCGGCGACCAGGCGGGGAGGGTGACGCAGGTGGCGACCGCAACGGATGAGATGTCGCAGACCGTTGGGGAGATAGCGCATAACACGCAGAGCATCGCCACTTCTGCCGAAGATACCGTGAAGGTAGCAAAAGAAGGAGAGATTGTTGTCGGCCAGTCAGTGCAGGAAGTGCGGGAGATAGCCCAGAGGATCGATGAGTCGGCGCAATCCGTAAGAACCCTCGGGGAACGGTCAACGCAGATCGGCGAGATCATCAACGTGATCAATGACATTGCCGACCAGACGAACCTCCTTGCCCTCAATGCGGCCATTGAGGCGGCACGTGCAGGCGAGCAGGGGCGGGGATTCGCTGTTGTGGCCGATGAGGTGAGGAAGCTTGCTGAAAGGACAGCGAACTCGACATCCGAGATCGGCAGCATGATCAGCGCCATACAGAGCGATGTGGAAAAGTCGGTGACCTTGATGAACGATGTGACAAAAAAGGTTGAGGCCGGCGTCGAGCTCTCGGGAAGGGCCGGAGATTCGCTCCATGTTATTGTGAAGAGCGTCGACGGGCTGCTTGAAATGGTACGGCAGATTGCGTCAGCCACAGAAGAGATGAGCGCTACCTCTATGGAGATAAGCAGTGATATCGTGCAGATAGCATCATCGTCAAAAGAGACATCGGCCAGCTCCGAACAGACGGCGAAGGCGTCTATCGAGCTTTCAAGGTTGTCATCAGACCTTGAGACAATGGTCAATCAGTTCAAGGTGTGAGATACGGCTATCAGCCGCCAGCACACAGCAGCATAGCGCAAAGCGCAGGGCGCATAGCGGAACACCCGTGAGGCGTAACAGAAAACCTGTTCAATGTTCTATGTTCAACGTTCAAGGTTTAAAATCAGATACTTGATGCTCGATACTTGATGCTCGTCGTTGGATACCGGCGAGGTGTAAACTATTAGCGAGATTGCCGCGCCCTTGCGGACCCGCAATGACGCATTTCCTTTCATTGGGTTCGTCCATTCACGAATTACGAGGGCCTTTCACATTTTACAGGGTTCATCATACGATTTTGCCTTCCTTTTCGCATTGTGAATTTTTTCATAAGTTAATTGACAATACTGAAAAAAAAGTTTTAGAATAAGGGCAATTACTTGTCTGAAAAGTGAAATGCGTAACTAAATTAAGTATCAAAATTTTTGCAAGGAGGTTGTAAATGAGTTGCATAACTAAACGCAGCCTGTTGGCTTTCTTCGTGATGTTCCTGTTTATGGCGCCGCTCGCCTTTGCCGGTGAGGCAGACATCGTGCTGCCTGACCTTACGCAAATCTCTTTCCCGGTCTTCGGCGGAATGAGCGGTCTATCGATCATGTATTTTGGGCTTTTGATCTGTATCGTTGGCCTTATCTTTGCCATATTTCAGTACAAACAGACAAAGAACCTGCCTGCGCATAAGTCAATGCTCGACGTGTCAGCGATCATCTGGGAGACCTGTAAGTCCTACTTAGCACAGCAGGGAAAGTTCCTTATTATCCTCTGGGTACTGATAGCGATCTGCATGGTCTACTATTTCATGGGGTTGTCCCACGCGCCCTTCGGAAATATGCTTATCATACTTATATGCTCTATCTTTGGCATTCTCGGTTCATACGGCGTTGCCTGGTTCGGTATGAGGATCAATACCATGGCCAACTCCCGGACCGCCTTCGCATCGCTGACGGGGAAGCCGGTTGATGTCGTCAATATTCCCCTCACCTCCGGTATGAGCGTCGGGCTCCTCCTCGTGAGCGTCGAGCTCTTTTTTATGATCTGCATCCTTGTGTTCCTTCCGAAAGAGCTTGTTGGCCCGAGCTTCATAGGCTTTGCGATCGGCGAGTCCCTCGGCGCCAGCGCCCTGAGGATCGCCGGCGGTATCTTTACGAAGATCGCCGACATCGGGTCCGACCTCATGAAGATCGTCTTTAAGCTTCCGGAAGACGACCCGAAGAACCCTGGCGTTATCGCTGACTGTACCGGTGACAACGCCGGCGACAGCGTCGGCCCCACGGCAGACGGTTTCGAGACCTACGGCGTCACAGGCGTTGCGCTTATCGCCTTTCTTGCGCTCGCACTGGCAACAAACCCTGTTATGTCAGGAACCCTCATCATATGGATATTTGCAATGCGTATCCTCATGATCCTCACCTCCCTGGTCTCTTATTTTGTCAATCACGGCATTACGTCATCTGTTTACGGATCAAAGAAAAAATTTAACTTTGAACAGCCACTGACAAACCTTGTATGGATCACATCGGCCATATCGATCATCGTGACCTTCTGGGCAAGCTATATGCTCCTCGGCGGCCTGGATGCCCAGTACCCCGGTCTCTGGTGGGCACTGGCCGTTATCATCTCCTGCGGCACCATCGCCGGCGCCTTGATCCCTGAGTTCACCAAGATCTTCACAAGTACAAAGTCCCGTCACGTACAGGAAGTCGTCGGCGCAGCCCGTCATGGCGGCGCATCCCTTGATATCCTCTCCGGTTTTGTGGCCGGTAATTTTTCCGCATTCTGGGAAGGGCTCGTGATCCTTGTACTTATGTTCATTGCCTCTATTGTTTCACAGCACGCATCCATCTTGGCCGTTATGCCTAAAGGGTTCATCTTCGCCGCCCCCGTCTTTGCCTTTGGCCTTGTAGCATTTGGTTTTCTCGGCATGGGCCCTGTAACGATCGCGGTCGACTCATACGGTCCTGTCTCCGACAACGCGCAGTCCGTGTATGAGCTCTCCAGGATTGAGGCTATCCCGAATATTGCGGCAGAGATCAAGGGACAGTTTGGCTTCGACCCTGATTTTGATAATGGTAAAGATCTGCTCGAAGAAGCAGACGGCGCCGGGAACACCTTCAAGGCAACGGCAAAACCGGTGCTCATCGGTACGGCAGTCGTCGGTGCCACGACAATGGTATTCGGCATCATCATTCTCCTGGAAAACATGTATGGAAACGTCATCGCGCAGTTAAGCCTTGTGAATCCCAAGATAATCCTGGGCCTTCTCATGGGTGGAGCCGTAATATACTGGTTTAGCGGCGCCGCCACGCAGGCAGTTGCCACAGGCGCGTACAGGGCGGTCGTCTTCATCAAGAAGAACATCAACCTTGATAAGGAAGAGGCCTCTATCGATGACAGCAAGGAGGTCGTAAAGATCTGTACCCAGTATGCACAGAAGGGTATGATCAATATCTTCATTGCCATCTTTTTCTTCGCCCTGGCATTTTCCTTCTTCAACCCCTACTTCTTCATCGGCTATCTCGTAGCGATCGCGTTCTTCGGGCTTTTCCAGGCGATCTTTATGGCGAATGCCGGCGGCGCATGGGACAATGCGAAGAAGATCGTCGAGGTTGACCTGAAAGAGAAGGGTACCGAGCTTCACGCAGCAACGGTCATCGGCGACACCGTCGGCGACCCCTTCAAGGATACATCGTCGGTCTCCATGAACCCTGTCATCAAGTTCACCACCCTCTTCGGGCTTCTCGCAACGGAGATAGCGGTGACCATGCAGTCGCAGGGATTAAAAACCACGCTCGGCGTTATATTCATGATAATTGCCCTCGTCTTTGTATACCGTTCTTTCTACGGAATGAGAGTAGGCGAAGAGAAGCTTGATTAGTAAATAGGGACAGTAGCAAAAAGGCGCCTCCGATGAGGCGCCTTTTTTTATGTCGAATAGCACAATATTTATCCCTGATCTTTCACTATAGGATGGGCATCGGCGTCGGGCTTTCCTTTATCAAAATATAAAATTAAATCCTAAGCACGAATATCGAAGCACTAAACAAATTCAAATGTTCCAATGTTCAAAATTCAAAATGTGTTAAAGGGCCTTTGTTTAGAACATTTGATATTTGGATTTCGATATTGTTTAGGATTTGGTGCTTAGATATTAGGATTTCCCGATTGTCGTTAAAGGGAGCGGAATAAGCCTTTCGCGGAGCATTTATCGATACCATGCTCATCTACATGGAAGATCCGGGAAAAATATGTAGTTATGATTTGAGAACGTCTAAGGCTGTGTCGTCGCGGCTCAAGGGGCTTTTCAGCCACTGGGCGCTGCCGGGCTTGCACTTTTTGTGGCGCCACGTGTTGTTGCCGATGTAAACACCGTCATCGTTTTTGATCCTTTTGCGGCACACGTAGCAGTAATCTTTTTTCAGCTCTTCGAAGAGAGGTTCCTGGAAATAGCTTCTTTGTCTTGTGCCGGCCATGTCTTCCTCTGCAAGGAAGAATAGCGGATAGCCTTGCTCATTGCAAGGAATATTTAATAGTGAAAGGTGAAAGGTAAAATGTAAAAGGTTAAAAAATGCTGTGCGCTGACTGCTGAGGATTTCTTTGGCCATCAGCTCTCAGCCATCAGCTCTCAGCATAAAGCTTTTTTTGTTTCAGCTAATGGCTGTGTGCTGGCTGCTGCAGGCTATTTATTGACTTTATTTTTCCGCCTGTAGGATAATGAAAAGATGGCCGGCAAGCCCGTTCCTCAGGTTCTTGAGGAGATTGCCATGCTCCTCGACATCAAAGGCGAGAACCCCTTTAAGACAAGGGCATATTATAATGTTGCCAAGACCCTCTCCGGTATTGAAAACCTCGAAGAGATGGTACGGGAAAATCGCCTGAAGGAGATCAAGGGCGTAGGGGATGCGATCGCGGCAAAGATCGACGAATATATCAAGACGGGCGCGATCGCCTATTATGAAGACCTCAAAAAAGAGGTGCCGCACACGCTCCTCGATCTGTTGCAGGTTCCCGGCCTTGGCCCGAAAAAGATAAAGGCCCTTTACGACCAACTGAACGTGACGAATGTCGGTGAGCTCGAGTATGCATGCAAAGAGAACAGGCTTGTCAATCTCCCCGGCTTCGGGAAAACGACCCAGGAAAAGATCCTCAAAGGCATCGAATTTATCAAGCAGCACAAGGGCGAATTCCTTTTCGGGGACGTTTATCGCGAGGCAGAACAGATCAAAGATAGGCTGCAGAAGGTCGTCGCAGAAGGCCTTGCTGAAGTCTGCGGAAGCATAAGGCGCAGGAAAGAGGTGGTGAAGGATATCGATATCCTCGTGGGCAGCAGGGATGCCGGGAAGGCCTCGTCGGTGTTCGCCAAAATGCCGGAAGTGGCTGAGGTGCTTCTTGCAGGTGATACAAAAACGTCCTGCCGGCTCCAGTCAGGGATAGAGGCTGATCTGCGCGTTGTCGGCGAAGAGGCGTTCCCTTATGCGCTAATGTATTTTACCGGCAGCAAAGAACATAATGTGAGACTGCGGGGGATAGCGAAACGACAGGGCCTGAAGCTCAACGAATACGGACTTTTTAAGGACGAAAGACTTCTCCGGTGCAGATCGGAAGAGGAGATATACCGCGCACTCGGTTTTGCCTTTATACCGCCTGAATTGAGGGAGGACATGGGGGAGGTGGAAGCCGCGGAAGAGGGGACGCTCCCGAAGCTTGTGGAAATGGACGATATCCGGGGGACGTTCCACGTGCACACAGAGTTCAGCGACGGCGTTGACAGCGTCGCGAAAATAGCGGATGCGGCGAGGAGCATGAGGCTTTTATATATCGGGATCTCGGACCACAGCAAAAGCGCCTATTATGCCGGCGGCCTCTCAGCGGAGGAGCTCAGGTGGCAATGGGACATGATCGACGCATACAAT
Organism: Deltaproteobacteria bacterium; assembly: GCA_029559435.1. Classification (GTDB taxonomy): domain Bacteria; phylum Desulfobacterota; class Syntrophorhabdia; order Syntrophorhabdales; family Syntrophorhabdaceae; genus UBA5609. Next base: position 18,917 of record JAKQBZ010000241.1, read on the forward strand.
CATGAGCATCCTGATTTTTATATCTTCAAGGGCATAGAGAGCGACATACTGCCGGACGGCAGCCTTGATTATTCCGAAGACATCCTGGAGAAATTTGATTTTGTCATCGCCTCGGTCCATTCGAATTTTACCTTGAAGCGGGATGACCAGATGAGGCGGATCATAGCTGCGATGAAAAACCCTTATACGACAATGCTCGGCCACCCGACGGGAAGGCTGCTTCTTTCCAGGGAGGGGTACGAGGTGGACATGAAGGCGATCATAGATGCCGCTGCAGAGCATGATGTCATCATAGAATTGAATGCCAGCCCATACAGGCTTGATGTCGACTGGCGCCACCTGAGGTATGCGAAGGAGAAGGGAGTCGTAATATCCATCAACCCCGACGCCCATTCGACGGGCGGCCTCGCTGAGATAGCCTACGGCGTCGGCATCGCGCGAAAAGGCTGGCAGGAGAAAAAAGATATCCTCAACACGCGCACCGCCGACGAGGTGGCGAAGATATTCAAGAAGAGAAGGCAGACCTGAAGGGCCATTTCGTGAACCGGCTGCGTACCTCTGGTGGTGGCAAGCTGGTTCCCGGGGTCACCGGCGTCCCTGTTGCCTTAAGGGCGCCTTCCGTGGCACAACGGGAGCCTATCATGGAAGAGCGCGCACAGGCTCCGCTACTTCATCAGCAGCAAGCTGAGCGCCATCAGGAGCATGCCTGCAACCAATCCCAAAATACTGTCGTGCCCTTTGCCGTAGGCCCGGCTTGTGGGCAGCAGCTCATCGAGGCTGATATACACCATAATACCTGCCACGCCGCCAAAAAGGACCCCCATGACCTCCGCGGGGATCATCCCGGTGTTGCCGCCGAGGAAGAACCGGATCGCGGTATATGCGATGACGGCTCCGATGGGTTCAGCCAATCCGCTGAGCGCTGAGTAAAAAAAGGCCTTCTTGCGGCTGCCGGAGGCATAAAAGATCGGGACGGAGACGCTGATCCCTTCGGGTATGTTGTGCAGGGCGATTGCGATGGCAATAGCCAAGCCAAGGCCGGGGTCCTCGAGCGCCGCGAGGAAGGTGGCCAAACCTTCCGGGAAGTTGTGAATTCCGATCGCCAACGCGGTGAACAAGCCCATGCGCAGGAGCTTGTGATTCGCATGGTGTTTGTGTGGATCCGGTGATGCTGCCCTCGACCGTGACGATGCCTGGAAGTCTGGTTTCGGCGCCGCAGGATCGTGCAATGGCCTCGTTTCCGCCTCCGAGCGTGCTTCGTGGGGATTCTCCGCGGCCGGGATCAGGCTGTCAACCAGCCCTATCAGCAACATGCCGCCAAAAAAAGAACCCGCGTTGATCCAGTGTGCCCAGGTTTCGCCAAAGCGTTCCGCCAGGGCATCAACGCCCTTGAAGAATATCTCGACGAAAGATACATACAACATCACGCCGGCCGAGAATCCTGTCGCTACCGATAGAAAGCGATAGTCAGTCCTTTTGGCCGTGAACGCGATGACGCTTCCAACAACGGTAGCCATTCCGGCAAACAGCGTCAATCCAAATGCGATCCATACGTCACTCATACGGGTTGTCTCCTACGGGCCACAACGACCGGCATCACCAGGGAAAGGCCATCAGCGCCGGCCCTTCTCTTTTCATGTTGTTTACGTAGGTCCCGTGGAAAATGCCGATTCATATCTTCATCGAACAAAGAGATCAGTCGAAAGCCGGTTTTATGGCCGATTGGCTCAAATAATTGGTTCGGCCTTTATTTACCTGTATATCCATCTACAAGAATAGCCTGAGTATCCGCACCGGCCTCTCGCAACGGCGCAATTGCTTTGTATTCTGGTGACATCAGCCAGTCTTGAACATGAGATTCCGAGGGAAACTCAATGACTATGATCCTCTCTGGCTTCCAAGAACCGAATGTTTTGATATTCTCTCCACGGACATGGTAACGTCCCCCGAACAAAGTGACAATTGGAGAGACTTGCTCAATATACTGGCGGTACTTTTCTTTGTCCTTCACCTTTGAGTCTATTATCATATACACTGGCATATATATCCTTCCTTTTGGGCAGAACGTTGCTAATCAGCCGAGCGTTTTTCTTGCGTCGGCTGATTAGCAACGTTAGGCGACTTTTCGTGAACGACAAATATCAACTTGCTGATGTCGAAACCGGATGCTGCTGCTTTTTTCAAGAGAGTAGATTTTATATCTTCTTTCATAATCGGGTTTCTTGCAAGAATCCATAAATAAGATTTGTCAGGGCCGCATACGAGTGAATATTGATAATTCTCATGGTCAAGTCCAAAAACAATATAAGAACCATAAAAGGGGCCAAAGAAAGAAACTTTCA
>JAKQBZ010000274.1 GCA_029559435.1 Deltaproteobacteria bacterium
TCTTCTCCTTCAGCATGGCATTCTTCGTCCTGGCATTTATGAAGCCCTTTTCTTCCATCTGATCTATCACGTATTCCTGGCGCGCCCTCGCGTTGCCGGGATGTTTCTTAGGGGTATAGCGGGACGGGGCCTGCACAATACCGGCGAGAAGCGCCGCTTCAGCCCTCGATATCTCCCATACGTGCCTCCCGAAATAGACCTGGGAGGCCGCCTCGACGCCGTACACACCGTGCCCCATGTAAATATTATTGAGATAGAGATTGAGTATCTCTTTTTTCGTCAGCGAATTTTCCAGGCGGTAGGAGAGTATCGCCTCTTTCACCTTTCGCGTTATGTTCTTTTCAGGGGTAAGCATGAGCGACTTGACGACCTGCTGCGTTATTGTGCTTCCGCCCTGCACAACCTTTCCGTAGAGAATATTCTTCCAGAGCGCCCTTACGATGCTGAGCGGGTCCACTGCGCCGTGTTTGAAGAAATCGGCGTCCTCGGCGGCGAGAAAGGAGTCTTTCACGTATTTCGGGATCTTATTGTAGGCAACAAATATCCTGTTGTCCGGCACGATAAGATAGATGAGCTGGTCGTTGTTGTCGTAGATATTGGTGACAGGCTTGTTCTTCAAATGTTTTAAAACATCAACTGACGGTATGTCGCTCATGATATAAATAACGAAGCCCGCGGAGAGAAGCACGCAGGATAGCAGGACAAGTATGATCAGGTAGAAATGGAGTCTCTTTTTGTAGGGCTTTGTCCTTTTCTTAGCCAATGAATTGCTCCGCTGAACAACGATAATTATTCATTCCTGCCTTTGAGGGATAAAGCAGAATTGCCCTTCGGCATGTCATGAGATTGCACAGGTTACTATAGCCTTGGCAGCTAATTTACCGTCCGCGCTTTTTACGTCCACATCTGTTACCGCAAATCTTTTTCCCCTGTGTACGACCCTGCCTTCGGCATAGATAGGCACATCCTTGACGGCCGCACAATAATTTATCTTCATCTCGAGGGTGAGGGCCTTCTCGCCTTCATGCAGGATCGACATCACGGCATTGATACCCGCCGAGTCTGCAAGGCTTGCGATAACCCCGCCGTGGAAGTAGCCAAAGGGGTGCGTCAGGTGGTCCTTGAAATCGAGCTGGAGCTTCGCATATCCTTCGCCGATCTCGACGACCTCAATGCCGATATGCCCAAAGTAAGGCGTGTCCTTTGCCATTTTTCTTTGCAATTCCTCTTTCATATCGAGAACCTGCTTACATTTCTATACCAAAACAGACATTTTATCAATAGGATTATGGCAAACCGGATGCCGGATGCTCGATGCTCGATGCTGGATAGCTATCAGCGATCAGCTTTCAGCCATCAGCCTAAAAACCTTTTTTGTTTCAGCTGACAGCTGTGTGCTGAATGCTGACAGCTGTCTTATTTCCTTTCACTTTTCACGGTTTCTTCATCGTTTCCTTTGACCGCATGATGCTCGCGAGGGCGATAAGGCTGGTAACAAAGAGGATCCATATGATCGTCCTGTATGCTGACGGCGGGTACATGCCCTGCGTCTTGCCGGCGCTGTCGAGAACATATCCCATCAAGGGCTGAAAGATGATCCCGCCGATAAAAGGAAAGATGTTCATCGTTCCCATGGACGTGCCGGCGATCTCGCCGGGAAAGAGCTCTTTTGTCGCAATAATGGCGATGGTGCCCACCGAGCTGATCGTGACGCCCATTAGAAAAAAAAGTACGTACAGCGCCGGGATCGACAGCGTTTTATAAAACAGCAGCACCACCAGCCAGCACAGGCAGTTAAGTACCGACGTGCCGACAAGCACCTTTTTCCTGCTCATCAATGTCTTATCGGAAAGATGCCCGATGACGGGGCTCAAAAAGATCATCGCGAAGGCGATCATGGAGAGGATGTTCCCCGTGGTGTTTTTCGATAGCTGATAGACGTCCATAAGGTAGGGCCCCGCCCAGAGCCCGAAGAAGCCGAAAAGCGCCCCTCCCCTCATGATGAACCATATGGCAATGGCCCAGAAATGCTTTTCCCGCAAGATGACCTTCAGGTCTCCTGCAATGCTTCTCTTAACCGGCATATCATTGCATGTGTGCTCGACAATGCCGGCCATCCCTTTTTTTGCAGGACTATCCTCGACGAAAAGCCACGTCATAACGGTCAAGGTAAGGGACACTACGCCGGTCACGATAAAGGACGTCCTCCAGCCGAATGCCTGGGAGGGACCGCAAGCGGCGTTGTTGCCGTCAGCCATCCTACCCCCCCGATAGCCATAAGGATGCCCGATATCCTTGCCAGCTCAACACCCCTGTACCACTCCGATAATACCCTCATCGTCGCGATAAAGACGGCAGAAACGCCAAGCCCCACGAACGCCCTTGCCGCAAAAGCAAATTCAAAACGCGGCGCGAGGCCGAAAAACAAGGCCCCGAAGGACGCAAAAAAACCGCACGCGACAAGGGTCTTCTTCGGCCCCCACGAATCCGATAAAATGCCCACCGGTAGCTGCGTCAGCGCATAAGGATAAAAATAGGCCGAGGCAAGCAGCCCCAGGCTTGCGCCCGATATCATGAAATCATCGATCAGTTCCTGCGCCACAACGGCAGGCGCAACCCTTTGAAAATATACAATGAGGTACTGCGCGGCAAGTATCGCGAAGATATACCAGCGGTATCTGTAAACCTTTTCAAGCCCTTTTTTCATTTAACAATGATCGTCCGTCCAGATTTTACATTCTATATGCTTTCATGTACAATAAAGCAATTTTAAACAACGGAGATTCGCCATGCAAAAAGAGATATTAAAAGATTTGCTTAATGTTGTAAAGGGAATAACCCCGCCCGATTGCGTTGTGCGCAACGGCAAGGTTGTGAACGTCTTTACCAATGCCATAGAAGAAAACCTCCTCATCGCGGTCAAAAATGGCTTCATCGCATCGATCGAAAAAGATGAAGGCCGCTCGCCTTATGGCAATGCGCCGGTGATCGATGCAAAAGGATCGTACCTCTGCCCGGGCTTCATCGACGCCCACACCCACATAGACAATACACACACCTTTCATGCCCTTGTCCCTTACGCGGTGAAGGGAGGAACAACAACGATCATAACGGAGATAGGTACTGTAAGCTGTGCGGCGGGCATTGAAGGCGTGAAAGCATTTATCGATAGTACGAAAGGGTACCCCCTGCGGTGCTATTTTGTAGCCCCTCCGCACACACCGCCTTTCCCCTTGATGGAGAGCTCCTTTAACATAAGCTACAAAGAATTCTCAAAGCTCCTGAAGCGTGAGGATTTCCTCGGCATAGGAGAGGCCTACTGGATGAGGGCCCTCAACGGCGAGGATAGGCTTCTCAAACAGGCGGAGCTTGCAATGTCGCTCAATAAAAGGCTTGATGGCCATGCCGCGGGCGCCCGTGGAAAGAGGCTCGTCGAGTACGCCCTCACCGGCATCACCTCATGCCACGAATCTATCAACGTCGACGAGGCCATCGAAAAGCTGAGATACGGCATCTATGTCATGATCAGGGAAGGCTTCGTGCGAAGGGAACTTCCCGAGCTTGCGAAGCTGAAAGATCACGATGTGGACAAGCGGAGGATCATGCTCGTATCGGATAGCTTTGACCCCGTCATGCTCTGCGAGGAGGGATATCTTGATGCCGTGGTAAGAACTGCCATCCGGTACGGCTTCACCCCGATGGACGCGATCAAAATGGCAACGATCAACCCGGCGGATTACTATGGCCTGCGGTATCTCGGCGCGATAGCCCCTCTGCGATATGCTGATATCCTCTTTTTGAAAAATTTAGAGGACGTAGCGATAGAGAGGGTCATGGTCAACGGGGAGATGGTCTTTCAAGGTGGAAGGCCCCTGAAAGACATCAAGCCTTACGAATATCCGCTCAGCGCGACGCAGACAATATCGGCCGCAAAATGCGCCGAAGAAGATTTTAAGATCAAGGCAGACCCGGATCATCCGGAGATACGGGTCATCGATGTCGTGAACCGTACCATTACCAGGGAGACCAGGCACAGGCTTTCTGTCCAGGGAGGCTACCTCGAGAAAGACCTCGGAAAAGACATCATACCTGTTGCTGTGATAAACAGGAGGGACTCGAAGCAGCGCGGCAACGGCTTCATTAGAGGCACGGGCATCAGGAACGGCGCCATTGCCACTACCCTCATCTGGGATACGGCCAACCTATTCGTCATAGGGAGCAATGAAAAGGACATGGCCCTTGCCGTGAACAGGGTCATCGACATCCAGGGCGGCACCGTCATAACATCCGGCGGCGAGATCATCTACGAATTTTCCATGCCCGTCTTTGGCCTCATGTCAACCGAGGGAATGGAACACATAAGGGACAAGATCAAGGAGCTCGAAATAAAGCTTCCCACAATAGGGACGTCATTTGACAAGCCTTTCCTCAACCTCCAGACCATCCCCTTTACGGGCCTGCCGTTTTTAAGGATAACCGACAAAGGGCTTGCGGATATAAAGACCAAGAAGCTGGTATCCTTGTTCGTAGAATAACTCATGGCTCATAGCTCATGGCAAATCCTAAATCCGAATATCGAAAC
>JAKQBZ010000278.1 GCA_029559435.1 Deltaproteobacteria bacterium
TTGCGAGCTCGGGATCGGTGTAGTTCCTTTCGTGCTGCATCCGCGCCGTCAGCGCCGTCATGGCGAGATTATGGGCGTTGATAATATCGTTGATATCTCCGGTCAATCCCAGCGAAAATTCCGTGAGCGGGATGACCTGGGCGTTGCCTCCCCGGCGGCGCTCCCTTTCACGTTCATCGTCGGCCCGCCGGAAGGCTGGCGTATGGCGCCCCCGGCCCTCTTGCCCCTTTTGCCCAGCCCCTCCAATAGCCCTATGCACGTTGTTGTTTTCCCCTCTCCGAGGGGCGTGGGGGTGATGGCGGTGATATTGATGTACTTCCCGTTCTTATTATTGCCCAGCCTGCTCATGATCTTCATGAAGCCGAGCCTTCCTACCTTCCCGTGAGGAATGATCTCGTCTCTTTCCAGCCCCAGTTCCTCCTGGAGCTGCCAGATCGATTTCATATGGATCTCTGCCGCTTCAGAGATCTGCCAGTCAGACATCCTGTCCGCATCATAGGGCATACCTTGCTCCTCGCCGCCCATAACTTATCATAAAACAAGCTATATTTGGCATACTATTTTAATTCCTGACAGGCCGCGGCCCTTAGCGCCGCGCTCCTCGCTCCCCGTAATGTACCTGGCCGGCATCGAGGATCGAGCATCCAGTATCAAGTATCGTATCTTTTCAGCCTTTCTTCGCAAAGGCGCTTTTGGGCGCTTTGCAGCGCGGGCAGTGCCAGTTTTTCGGCAGCTCTTCAAAAGGGGCCTTTTCGACCCTGTTGTCATATTCGTAGCCGCATCTGGTGCATTTCCAGACCATACGCCCTCCTTACTAGCTTGATCTTTAGATATACCCTACAATATAAGCAGCCACAACAGCCCTTTCAAGGCCTCTGTACGCTGCCGGGCTTAACATTTTCAGCCTTTTGCCGTCATATATAACAACCGGTCATCATATTAATGTATAATATCTGTATTATCGATCCTGCAATCATGGGTCAAGAGGAGGGCCGGTCATGAAAAGATACTCAATGTGCGCTTTGGTCATTTGCGTGGCACTATCCTATCCTTTCGCGTCCTATGCCGGCGATGCCCTGCCCCGCATCGTGGTCCTTGCGACAGGAGGGACGATCGCCGGCGTGGGCGCCACTGCCACAACAACGGTAGGGTACGCGGCGGCAAAGATAGGCGTGGAGGGATTGGTCTCGGCAGTCCCTGAGCTGTCGGGCATCGCAAGGGTAAGCGGGGAACAGGTCATGCAGGTCGCCAGCGAGAATATGACGCCGGGGGATTGGCTCGCCCTCGCTAAAAAGGTAAACCGGCTTCTTGCGCGGGACGATGTGGACGGGATCGTCATAACACACGGCACCGATACCCTGGAAGAGACGGCATATTTCCTCAACCTTACCGTCAGGAACAGCAAGTCTGTCGTCATAACCGGCTCCATGAGGCCTTCCACGGCGATCAGCGCAGACGGCCCGATGAACCTCTACAACGCCGTCCTCCTCGCAGGATCCGCCGGCGCTCAGGGGAAAGGAGTCCTTGTGGCGCTTAACGACCAGATCAGCGCGGCGCGCGAGGTGACAAAAACGAACACAACCGCCCTCGACACCTTCAAAACGCCCGGCATGGGGTTCCTCGGATACATAACGGGCGGACAGGCTCATTTCTACAGGGCTACGACGAAACGCCACACCTCGCAGAGCGAGTTCGATATCATGAAGCTCGAGGCGCTTCCGGAGGTCCATATCGTCTATGGATACGCAGGGGCGAACAGCTTCATGCTTGACGCCGCAGTCGGGAAAGGCGCCGCCGGCATGGTGAACGCCGGCACAGGGGACGGAAGCATGTCCGACGTCATGAAGGCGGCATACCGCGAGGCAAGGCAGAAAGGCGTCATCGTTGTCAGGTCTTCGAGAACGGGAAGCGGATTTGTAGCCCGTAACGGGGAGGCAAAAGACGACGAATACGATTTTGTCGTAGCCGGCAACCTCAATCCACAGAAGGCACGCATCCTCCTCATGCTGGCCCTCACAAAGACCAAGGACACAAAAGAGATCCAGCGCATCTTCATGGAGTACTGATTCTCGATGCTGGATGCTGGATTCTCGATGCTGGCAACTTCTTCAGCTATCAGCTTTCAGCGGTCAGCTTTCAGCATAAAACTTTTTTGTTTCGGCTGATAGCTGTCGGCTGATAGCTGTCGGCTGACGGCTGGCTGCTGACGGCTATTTTTTTCTCATTTATGCTGATTTCTGTTGCAATCGCGGGAATTCCGTGTATCATATAAGAAAAAACCGCTAAGGGAGGACTTTTTATGAACAAGGGGGATTTGGTAGACGCAATAGCAAAGGGAGCCAAGATATCAAAAGCAAGCGCCGAAAAAGCGCTCAACGCTGTCATTGACTCCGTCGGGGCAACGCTGAAGAAAGGCGGCAAAGTCGCAGTGGTAGGCTTCGGGACCTTCTCCGTATCGCAGAGAAAAGCGCGGAAGGGCCGGAACCCGCAGACCGGCAAAGAGATCAAGATTCCTGCAAAGAAGGTCGTAAAGTTCTCAGCCGGCAAGAAGCTGAAAACCAAGGTCGCCAAGTAACAAAAAGGATTATTATTTAATACAGATAAAAAAGGCCACTCTCTGGTGGCCTTTTTTATCTGTAGCGTGGAAGCAGTATTAGAAAGTATTCTTCTCCGTTTCTGTCTGGT
>JAKQBZ010000291.1 GCA_029559435.1 Deltaproteobacteria bacterium
ATACGATAAAGTTCAAAGGACATTCTACTGATTTTGAACAGACCGTTGAGTCTATGCAGGTTGAGCACAAAAACGTCGAAAAGGCCGTGGCAGGCGACGACGTGGGGATCAAGGTAAAGGAGAAGGTAAGGGACCACGACATTGTATATCTTGTGAAACAATAACACCGACAAAACCCGTAAGTCGTGAGTCGTAAGGCGTAAGGGGTTTAATCCTTCGCGCCTAACGCCTTACGTTTTTTTACTGTCAGCTAATTGCTGACTTCTTTTCCATATTGTGCTATATAGAAGATACAGAAGCACAATTTCATTGAACGCGGAGGAACCATGGAAGAAAGAGAGCTATTACAAAGGTTTCACGAGGTCCTCGAGATCAGCCTTCCTGTCATCGAAAATGCCTATAAAGGATTTGTCACGCAAAAGCCGGCGCTTCTGAAAGAGAGTAAGGAAAAATTCAAAACGATCCTCGCCAACAGGCTGTCATATGTAGAAAAGATAGTAGAAGATAAAGAAAAGGATGAATTCGAGAAAAAGTTTGTTTCCCTTCTGCCGCCCTTTCAAATGGTCGGAATTGCAATACAGAACGTCATCAGCAATATGGAGATAAAGGTCGAGGCCAATGTGCTTTTCAGCCAGAAGGGCCTCGATGAGATCAAGGAGCTCCTCGCAATGGCCTACGATCTGATGAGAGACGTCCGGGACTACACGGTTACAAAGAACCCCCACCTCCTCGCAAAGATCAAGGAAGGCAAAGAAAAGATCATTAAGGTAATCAACGACTTCTCGGTCGTTCATCAGAACAGGCTCATTACAGGCGTCTGCATGCCGAAGGCGTCGTACCTGTATCTCGACATAACCGAATCTATCAAAAGAATCTCAAGGGGGCTTGCGGACTTCGCTGAAAAGGTCTGACCTTTGGCAATATCGGCCGACAGGCTAAAAGAAAATATTAAAGAGCAAAAGATCATTCGAGCACTCCTCCCGGGAGATTTTTACGGCGAGGTGTATCTTGTCGGTGGGGCGATACGGGAGCTGATACTGGGCAATAAGCCGGGCGATTATGATTTCGCGCTGTCGGACGCACGGGACATCAAAACATTTGAATCTATCTTTCGCACCCCATCGTTTATACTCGGGAAAAAACCGATCCAGACGCACCGGGTCGTCATCAAAGACCAGGCGCTCGATATTACCATCTTAAAAGGCACCATCGATGAAGACCTGAAAAGAAGAGATTTTACGGTTAACGCCATTGCGTACAACGTCAGGCACAACAGTATCACCGACACAGTGCAGGGCATTGAGGACATCCAGCGGAAAATAATACGGTATCCCGATGAAAACTCAATAGCCAATGATCCCCTGAGGATGCTCAAGGCTGTGCGGCATTTTACTATGCTTCAGGATTTTTCGCTCCACATTGACCTGACCCGATCAATTACAGAGTTGAAGCACCTTATCAATAACGTGGCGCCGGAGAGGGTCAAATACGAAATGGACCTGATCCTGTCATCGGCGAATGCCGCCTCCGGCATTAAGAAACTGGAAGAGCTGGGCCTCCTTGTTGAGATCTTTCCCGAGCTCTATCCGCTCAAGCTTTTAGACAAGGAAAAACAGTTCACGCTGGAGACCTTCGGACACACAATAGACGGCTTCGGCTATCTGCACAAATATGGGAGGCGGTACAATCTCGACGTAAGAGAGATAAAAAATGTCGGCTATTCTCTTCTTTTTCACGACCTCGGCAAAGCCGGCACTTTCACATATGACGAGAAAAAAGATGCAGTGCATTTCTTTTATCACGAGCAATTTTCCAGGGACATTTCTCAATCCATTATGGAAAGGCTCAAGTTCAGCACGCAGGAGATGAAAGCTGTCCTCTCGCTCATAGAAAATCATATGAGGATATTTCTTATCAGCAATGACGAGTCCACTGAAAAGGCACTGAGAAGGGTCGTTTACAAGATGGGCGACCTTACCCCGTCCCTTGTTGTGCTTACCCTCTGCGATATGTATGGAAGCTCTGGCGGAGAGAATAACCCTTCAACCCAACGGGTGAAAAAGCGTTGCGCCGAGATCATCGAGATATTCGTCCAGTGGAAGAGGAAGCCCCTGCCGAAACTTGTTGCCGGGGGAGACCTCCTGCTGATGGGGTTTCCCGAAGGGCCTCTTATCGGCAAATGCCTGAGCGAGATACGCGAAAAACAGGTCGCCGGCGAGATAGCGACAAAAGAAGAGGCGATGGAGTATGCAAGAGAGATGCTAATGGCAGAGCACCCGTAAGGCGTCAGGCGATTGAACCCCTTACCACTTACGACTCACGCCTTACGGCAGTTTCGTATAGGATGACCATGAAACGTTCCATCACTTCACTTCCGCTCCACTACGGGAAAGCTCCTCCATGGCTTTTCCAGAAGATGAAGCGCATCGCCT
>JAKQBZ010000294.1 GCA_029559435.1 Deltaproteobacteria bacterium
ACCAGAAGAAATAGGCGCAGGTAAACACATACGAGATCAACAGTATGAAGAACGATGAAGGGCGTCCCAGAAACCATATGAAGCCTGAGAACTCTATCCCTGAGACGCTGTGAAGCATCTGCGGCGGCAGGTCTCCCAGAAGCATCGCGGTGCCCATAAAATTAGAGCAGAGTCCGACAAACAGCACCGGAGCGAATGCCGCAAATTTGAACCGACGGCAGGCATGGAACACGACGGGCGCGAACATGAGGACCACGACGACGTTGTCGATAAGCATCGAGATAAAGCCTGCAAGCATGCCGAGGACCGTCACGAACACGGCCACATTGCCCTTTGACATTTTGAGGATAACCGCCGACAGGAAATCGGGCACGCCGGATTTCCCGAAAAACCCTGAGATGATCCATATGCTGAGAAGGATGACGATCACGTTCCAGTCAACGATCTGGAATGCCTGGACATCGGTCATGACCCCAAAAAATATCATGAAAAGGATGCCGAGGAGGGCCGCCAGGACGCTGTCGATCCAACCGGTAATGACGAGGATGATGCTTGCGATAAAGATGACGCTCGCTGCTATCTGAAGAAAGTCCATGATATAATACCCCCTTTTAAAACCTGTGCATAATGTTTAAAATAAAGGGCGGGTAACCCTCCGCCCTTTATTGCTTCAATTCTTTTGAACCCCTTAAATTATTCCCATACCCTTCAGGACCGAAAGCATGACCGCCGCCGCCATGACCGATCCGACCTGGCCGCCTGCATTCGCCCCCATAGCATGCATCAGGAGATAGCTTTTCTTATTGTACTTCTGCCCTTCCCTCTGGACCACGCGGGCCGACATAGGGAACGCCGAGATCCCGGCTGCGCCTATGAGCGGGTTTATCTTCCCTCCGGTGACGAGGTAAAGCACCTTGCCGAAAAGAACGCCGCAGACCGTGTCAAGGCATATGGCAAGCAGGCCGAGGGCAAGGATGATGATCGTCGTCGGCTTGACAAAAACAGGGCCGCTCATCGTCGCCCCGATGGAGATGGCCAAAAGTAGCGTCACGATGTTCGCTATCTCGTTCTCCGAAGCCTTTGTCAGCCTTGCGACAGCGCCGGACTCTTTCATGAAATTGCCGAGCATGATGGTTGCAAGCAACGGCAATCCGTGGGGGGCGATGAGGCCGCCGATTATTGTGATGACTATGGGGAAAAGCAGCTTCGTCGTCTTCGAAACTGTCTTCTGATGTGTCTTCATGACCACTTCCCGCTCCTTCTGCGTTGTCAGCATCCTCATGATCGGGGGCTGGAGAACGGGGACAAGGGACATGTAGGAATAGGCGGCAACGGAGACGGGGCCGAGCAGGTGCTGCGCGTACTGCGACGCCACATAAATAACCGTCGGTCCGTCACAGGCCCCGATAATGCCTATCGTTACGGCATCTTTGTAAGGAAAGCCCAATGCCAGCGCAAGAAGCAGCGTCAGGAATATGCCGAACTGTCCCGCCGCCCCGAGGATAAACGTGTACGGATTCTCCAGGACAGGGCCAAAATCGGTCATTGCCCCTATGCCTATAAAGATAAGCAGGGGAAAGAGTTCGGTAATAACGCCAAAATCATAGATCGTCCTCAAAAATCCCCCCTTCTCCATGAGGTCTGCCAGAGGGATATTCACCATGATGCACCCAAAGCCGATGGGCACAAGGAGCAA
>JAKQBZ010000301.1 GCA_029559435.1 Deltaproteobacteria bacterium
ACAGGGCGCCGAGCTTTCTCCAGGTCAAGGGGGCGAAGGACGTGGGAGTCGAGTTTTATTCCATGTCGAAGAGCTACAGTATGGCGGGGTGGAGGGTCGGCTTCGCAGTGGGCAACAAAAAGATGATAAACGCCCTCGGCAGGATCAAGAGCTACTTCGATTATGGGGTCTTCCAGCCCATTCAGATAGCAGCTATAATAGCACTTAACGAAGGCGATAGCGACGTCCCGGATATCGTTGACAAATACAGGGTGCGCAGAGATGTTCTATGTGAAGGCCTGTACCGTCATGGCTGGGAGGTAGAGAAACCCAGGGCCACCATGTTCGTATGGGCAAAGATACCGGATCAGTTCGCGGCCATGGGGTCAGTGGAGTTCTCGAAGGTACTTCTCAGGGAGGCTAAAGTTGCTACATCGCCGGGAATTGGTTTCGGTGAGTATGGCGAAGGGTATGTGCGTTTTGCGCTGGTGGAGAACGAACACAGGATCAAACAGGCAGTAAAAGGCATTAAAAATTTTCTTTATTCGAACAGGGAAGCATGATTGGCATAGGCATAATAGGTTTTGGTACAGTAGGGACCGGCACATACCGGATTCTCACCGGACACGCTGATCTTATCCGCGAAAGGACGGGCCTTGACATCAAGGTTGTCAGGATTGCGGAGGTAGATGCTCGTAAAGTAAAAGGTAAGGGCATTGATAAAGGTGTTGTTACTTCCGATGCCATGGAACTCATTCGCGACAACCGGGTTGACATAGTGGTCGAGCTTATCGGCGGAATGCAGCCCGCCCGGGACTTCATTGCGGCGGCACTGGACCTCAAAAAGCATGTTGTGACTGCGAACAAAGCGCTTCTCGCGGAAAAAGGGGATGATATATTCGGCCTTGCAGCGAAAAAAGGTTGCGGGATAGGTTTCGAGGCCTCCGTCTGCGTCGGCATCCCCGTCATCAGGGCCATCAGGGACGGGCTTGTCGGCAACGACCTGACCTATATACTCGGTATCCTTAACGGCACAAGCAACTACATCCTCTCTATGATGACCGATGAGGGCATATCCTTTGCGGAGGCACTTAAAGATGCCCAGAAAATGGGCTACGCCGAGAAGGACCCTACGTTCGACGTCGAAGGGATAGATGCAGCCCATAAACTCTCTCTGCTGGTCCGGCTTGCCTTTGCAAGCCCCATAACGATGAACAGGATAACCACGCGTGGAATAACCAGAATAGATCCGGTAGATATCGGCTTTGCCCGCGGCTTCGGCTACAAGATAAAGCTTCTGGCCATAGCGAAAAAAGTTGAAGGCGGGATAGAGGCCAGGGTCGAGCCGGCCATGATACCCGTCAACCACCCGATGAGCAGTGTAAATGGTGTCTATAATGCCGTTTACATAGTAGGTGATATGGTAGGCCCGAACCTGTTCTATGGGAAAGGGGCGGGAAGTGAGCCGACGGGAAGCGCCGTTGTCAGCGATATCGTCGATATGGCAAAAAGGATAACCGCGTCGGGTGAAAGGGTTGTTACGCGAGGTTTGCGGACCACCGGCAGGCTCAGGGAAACAAAGGGTTCTGTAGTTCCCTATTACCTGAGGGTCATGACCCAGGACCGTCACGGTGTGCTGTCGAAGATTTCCGGAATCCTTTCCGATTACAAAATAAGCATATCGGCGGTGACCCAGCAGGGCAGGAAACTGAGCGGCTATGTGCCGATCGTCATGGTTACCCATGAAGCGGGCGAAAAAGGCCTTAAAAAAGCAATTGAAGAGATTGATAAACTTCCCTTTGTAAAAGGGGAAAGCGTTCATATAAGGATAGAAGA
>JAKQBZ010000020.1 GCA_029559435.1 Deltaproteobacteria bacterium
TGCGGGGCAGACGAGGGGATGAAGCTGTATCGCTTTCCCGTCAATGAGCTGCGGCTCGAACGCCTGTATCCCGAGGCGGTGGAGGGTCGGCGCCCTGTTCAAAAGAACCGGGTGCTCTTTGATAACCTCTTCGAGGACATCCCATACCTCCGACCTCTCTTTTTCGACTATCTTCTTCGCGTTCTTGATCGTCGTGGCGTATCCCTTTTTTATAAGCCGGTTATAGACAAAGGGCTTGAAAAGCTCAAGCGCCATGGTCTTCGGAAGGCCGCATTGGTGCAACCTCAGCTCGGGGCCTACCACAATAACCGACCTTCCCGAGTAGTCCACCCTCTTGCCGAGGAGGTTCTGGCGGAACCTGCCTTGTTTCCCCCGCAGCATGTCGCTTAAGGATTTAAGAGGCCTTTTGCTTGCGCCGGTGACAACCCGGCCCCTCTTGGAATTATCAAAAAGCGCGTCGACCGCCTCCTGAAGCATCCTTTTTTCGTTCCTGATGATTATCTCGGGCGCATTAAGCTCCATCAGCCTTTTCAGCCTGTTATTCCTGTTGATGACCCTTCTGTAAAGATCATTCAGGTCAGAGGTGGCAAACCGGCCGCCGTCCAGCGGCACAAGCGGCCGGAGCTCCGGCGGAAGCACGGGGATAATGTCGAGGATCATCCATTCCGGCCTGACGCCTGAGATCCGGAAGGCGTCTACGACCTTCAACCTCCTGGCGAGCTTCTTTTTCTTCGCGTCGCTTGTCGTCTCTCTCATTTCGACCCTGATCGTTTTGCCAAGCTCTTCGATGTCGATCTTCCTCAGGCATTCCCTGATAGCCTCTGCCCCTATTCCTGCCATAAAGGTTTCGCCGAATTTTTCCTTCGCTTCAATATATTTTTCTTCTGTTATGATCTCGCAGAACTTATAGGGCGAGCTGCCCGGTTCTATAACGATGTAATTCTCAAAATAGAGGACGCGCTCCACCTCTTTTATCGACAGCTCAAGGAGGGTGCCGATCTTGCTGGGCATGCTCTTCAGGAACCAGATATGGGCAACGGGGCAGGCGAGCCTGATGTGGCCCATCCTCTCCCTCCTCACCTTCGACTGTATTACCTCCACCCCGCATTTTTCGCAGACGATCCCCCTGTGTTTCATCCTCTTGTATTTTCCGCAGATACACTCGTAGTCCTTTACGGGTCCGAAGATCTTCGCGCAGAAAAGGCCGTCTCTCTCGGGCTTGAATGTCCTGTAATTGATCGTCTCGGGCTTTTTGACCTCTCCGAAAGACCATTTTTCGATCAATTCAGGCGATGCCAGTGATATTCTGATCGCTGTATAGCTCAAAGGGTCTTTTTGTTTATCGGACTTAAAATACTCTTCCAATTTGCCCCTCCTTATTCTTCTTTCATGAGGTCTACATTGATGCATAGACCCTGCAATTCTTTCACGAGCACATTAAAAGACTCGGGCAGGTTCGGCTCAAGAACTTCCTCGCCTTTTACGATAGCCTCATATGCGCGTATCCTCCCGTTCACGTCGTCGGACTTGATCGTGAGGAATTCCTGGAGCGAAAAGGCTGCGCCGTACCCTTCGAGCGCCCACACCTCCATCTCTCCCAGCCTCTGGCCTCCAAACTGTGCCTTGCCGCCAAGCGGCTGCTGCGTAACGAGAGAATAGGGGCCGATCGACCGCGCGTGTATCTTGTCGTCAACGAGATGGTGCAGCTTCAGAAAATACATATTGCCGATGGTGACCTTGTGATGGAATGGGCCGCCGGTCCTCCCGTCGAACAGCGCTGCCTGCCTGTTATCGGACAACCCGGCCATCTTGAACAACTCGCTTATCTCGTCCTCCTTTGCTCCATCGAAAACAGGAACGGCTGTGTGGATGCCGTCCCGCATCTGCTCGGCAAGCATCGCGATCTCGTCATCGCTCAGCCTCTCGATAAAACCTTTCAATTCACTGCCAGCGAAGATCTTCTTGAGCTGTCTTTTGATAACATCAGGGGAGCAGCAATTCCTGTAATAGTTGTCGACAAGTTCTCCTACCTTTTTCCCGAGCTCTTTTGCCGCCCAGCCGAGATGGGTCTCAAGTATCTGGCCG
Source organism: Deltaproteobacteria bacterium (assembly GCA_029559435.1). Classification (GTDB taxonomy): domain Bacteria; phylum Desulfobacterota; class Syntrophorhabdia; order Syntrophorhabdales; family Syntrophorhabdaceae; genus UBA5609. The sequence goes on from JAKQBZ010000020.1 coordinate 2,086, forward strand.
GCATTCATCCTGGACGGGACGCCGAGGGGATTAAGGACGATATCGATGGGCGTGCCGTCTTCCATAAAAGGCATATCCTCTTCAGGAAGAATTACGGAGACGATCCCTTTGTTGCCGTGCCGGCCCGATATCTTATCGCCTACCGCAACTTTTCTTTTCATCGCCACATATACCTTGATCGTCTTGATAACGCCCGGCGGCAGCTCATCGCCTTTCTTGATCTTGTTGATCTTGTCTTCGTATATAAGCCTGATAAGCTCCACCTGGTTCTCTTTGCTGTCGACGACCTTTGCCAGCCTCGCCTCCAGCTCCTCATTGCCAAAATCTAAATTCTGGACCTTCTCAAAGCTGACCAGGTTTATCTTTTCCTTCGTCAGGGCTTCGCCCTTTTTGAAAAGCATCTTTCCTTTGTCGTCCTTGATATCTGAAGGGGCGTTCTTGCCGACAAGGAGCTCGGCTATCTTTGAGCGCTTGCTGTCAATAATGATCTTTATCTGGTCCTCCTGGTCCTTCAGGATATTGGATATTTCTTTGTCCTCGATGTCCCTGCTCCTGTCATCTTTGTCGATTCCCCGCCTCGAGAGCACCTTGACATCCGTTACAATGCCTTCTATGCCGTGCGGAACCCTCAGGCTCGTGTCCTTGACGTCCCCCGCCTTCTCGCCAAAAATGGCCCGCAGAAGCTTTTCCTCCGGGGTAAGCTGCGTCTCGCCTTTCGGCGTCACCTTGCCGACGAGTATATCGCCGGGCTTTACCGTTGCCCCTATCCTCACGATACCGCTCTCGTCAAGGTCTTTCAGCGCCTCATCGCCGACGTTGGGGATGTCTCTCGTAACCTCTTCTTTGCCGAGCTTCGTATCCCTTACCACGCATTCAAGCTCTTCAATGTGGATCGATGTGAAGGTGTCTTCCTTGACAAGCCTCTCGTTCACAAGGACCGAGTCCTCGTAGTTATACCCTCTCCAGGGCATGAAGGCTACAAGGACGTTCTTGCCAAGCGCCAGCTCCCCCCTGTCCGTTGAAGGCCCGTCTGCAAGGACATCGCCTTTCTTCACGTAATCGCCTTCCTGGACGATCACCCTCTGGTTGATGCAGGTATCCTGGTTCGATCTCCTGAATTTCAGAAGCTTATATACATCTATCTTTGTCGTGGGCTCTTCGTGCCCCTTCTTTTCTTCATACTTGAGGATAATGCGGCTCGCGTCGACGCTCTCGATGATCCCGTCGTGTTTTGCCATAACGGTGACCCTCGAATCCCTTCCTACGACCTTTTCCATTCCGGTCCCTATCAGCGGCGCTTCGGGCACAAGGAGGGGAACGGCCTGTCTTTGCATGTTGGAGCCCATCAGCGCCCTGTTTGCGTCGTCGTGTTCAAGAAAGGGGATAAGCGCAGCAGAAACGCTTACAAGCTGCTTCGGCGAAACATCCATCAAATGGATATCCTCAGGGCTTACGAGGTAGACTCCTCCGCCTTTCTGCGCCGGGATGAGATCCCCGGCAAGCCTGCTGTCCCTTTCTACGGGCGCGTTCGCCTGGGCGATGTAATACTGTTCTTCTTCAAGGGCGCTCATGTACTGCACCTTGTCCGTGACTTTTCCATTTGCCACTTCCCGGTAAGGGGCCTCGATGAAGCCGAACTCGTTCACCTTGGCGTAGGTTGAAAGCGACGCGATGAGCCCGATGTTGGGTCCTTCCGGGGTCTCAATAGGGCATATCCTTCCGTAATGCGTAGGATGGACGTCGCGGACTTCGAATCCCGCCCTCTCTCTCGTGAGCCCTCCGGGACCCAGCGCGCTCAACCTTCTTTTGTGGGTGATCTCGCTCAAGGGGTTCGTCTGGTCCATAAACTGCGACAGCTGGCTGCTCGCGAAGAAATCCTTTACGGCCGTGGCAACCGGTTTCGGATTCACGAGGTCGTGGGGCATCAGCGTTTCCATCTCAGGGAACGTAAGCCTTTCCTTGATCGCCCTTTCCATCCTTACAAGGCCCATCCTGAACTGGTTCTCCAGGAGCTCTCCTACCGTCCTTACCCTCCGGTTGCCGAGGTGGTCGATGTCGTCACCGGCCCCCCTGGAATCTTTCAGTTTCAGGAGGTGCTTCACCACTTCAATGATGTCTTCTTTGCGGAGTATCGTCACGTCGAGGTTTGTTTCTACTCCGATCCTGTGGTTTATCTTAAGCCTGCCCACCTTTGACAGGTCATATCTCTCGGGGCTGAAGAACATGCTCTGTATAAGATTTTCCGCAAACTCTATCGTAGGCGGGTCGCCGGGCCGCAGCTTTTTATATATCTCGATAAGGGCATCATCCTTTGCGCTTGCCTTGTCGGCAATAAGGGTGTTTCTCAGGGAAGGGCTGACATTAAGATTGTCAATGAACAGTATGTCGAAGCTCTTTATCTTTTTCTCCGCAATCTTCTCCAGGTCTTCCTTGGCAACATCCTTGTTGATGGGTATGAGGACCTCTTTTGTCTTCGGGTCAATGATATCGGAGGCGGTCACCTTTCCGATGATGTCTTCTTCATCTACCGGTATTTCCTTGATATTTGCCTGCTCCATCTTTTTGATGACGGCCTTTGTGATCTTTTTATGTTTCTTGACAAGAACTTCATCCGTCTTTTCGTTGACTATATTCGATGTGGCCTTCTGGCCTATAAGCAAAGCCGGCGAGGTCTGTTTAAAAAATTTCTTATCCTTGCAAATAACCTTTTCTTTCTCATAGAAGTAGTTCAGAATTTCATTTTCATTATATCCCAGCGCTTTCAGCAACAGCGTAACGTGGATCTTCTTTTTCTTGTCGATCCTTACGTATACCAGCTCTTTATGATCGAACTCAAAGTCCAGCCAGGAGCCTCTGTACGGTATTATCCTCGCCGTATACGAAAGGGTGCCGCTTAAGGGCGTTTTAGTGGTATCGCAATCAAAGTAGACGCCGGGCGACCTGTGCAGCTGGCTGACGATGACTCTTTCTGTGCCGTTTATAATAAAGGTCCCCCGCTCGGTCATGAGAGGGATCTCTCCAAAGTAGACATCCTGTTCTTTTACTGCCTTGATATCTCTCGTTTTCGTCTCCGGGTCGACGTTCCAGACAACAAGCCTGATCGTCACCTTCATGGGCGCCGCGTAGGTTATCCCCCTGAAGAGGCATTCCTCTTCGGCATTTTTGGGGTCGCCTATCTCATACTTGACGAATTCAAGCGTTGTTGTGTCGTGAGAATCCCGTATAGGAAACACGCTGTTAAAAACCGCCTGCAGACCTATGTTGGCCCTCTTTTCTGCTGCAATATCCTGCTGCAGGAACTTCTCATAGGAGTCAAGTTGAATTTCGATAAGATTGGGAATATCGAGGATCTCTTTTATTTTGCCATAATTCTTTCTAAAGATTTTATTGCGGAATGTTTCCCTCATAATGTTGTTCACCTCTTTAAAAAGGGAGTTTTTGATGTGGCGCCGGGGATCCGCTGAAGGCCGATCCCCGGTCCCTGCTTCCTTTTTTATTCAACCTTGACCTGTCCGCTCACTTCTTCAAGCTGCTTCTTGATGTTTGCCGCCTCGTCCTTTGAAACGCTTTCCTTTACAGGCTTCGGAACGCCCTCGACAAGGTCTTTCGCCTCTTTCAGCCCAAGGCCGGTAATTGCCCTTACGACCTTGATGACCTGTATCTTCTTGTCCGCTTCATACCCCGCAAGTATTACGTTGAACTCTGTCTTCTCTTCTGCTGCTTCCGCTGCCGGGGCTGCCGCGCCGCCTGCTGCCGGGGCTGCGGCCATCATCGGCATCGCTGCCTGGACGCCGAATTTGTCTTCTAATGCCTTCACGAACTCTGAGAGCTCGAGGACTGTCATGTTCTCGATGTACTGTATGACATCTTCTCTTGTAACTGCCATTGAATACCTCCTTTATGCTTGTTCTTTTTGCATTTTAATTGCGTTCAATACTAGCATGAGCTTGTTGAGATTCCCCGACAGGACATAGACGAGCCTCTGCGGCTGTCCTTTCAGCAGGCCAAGAAGCTTGCCGATCAACACATCCCTTGACGGCAATGTAGCAAGCCTGAGGATCTCTTCCGGCGTTATAACCCTGTCGCCGAGAAAGCCTGCTTTCAGTTTGAGATTGGGAATCTCTTTTATAAGGCCGGCGATCACCCGTGCCGCATTTATAGGGTCTTTATAAATGCAGACGATCGCATTGGGACCATCATACTTGTCTTTCAGCAATTCAGCCTTTGTTCCCTGTGCGGCAATCTTCATGAGGCTGTTCTTAACGACGCTGAACTCCGTGTCAACGCTGCGCAGCTCTCTCCTGAGCTTTGTGATCTGGGCAACGCTCATGCCGCTGTAATCAGTGAGGAACATATAATTCAAGGCTTTAAGCCTGGTCCCTAATTCCTCAACAACTTTTTCTTTCTTCGACCGTTCCAATGTTTTCCATCCCTCCTTTCTTTAAAGATATGTATGGAAAGTCAGGAAGAGACATCTTTAAAAAGTCTCGGCAGGCCGTAATCGTTTAAAGGCGCCCGAAGGCGCCGCACCTGCTTTCTCTGACCCTTTCCCTATTTTGTTAAATTCCTTGCATAGCCGGGATCAATCTTTATCCCTGGGCTCATTGATGTTGAAATGGCAATACCTTTTACGTATGTCCCTTTGCTTGAGGATGGTTTTAATCGGGTCACTGCATCGATGAGAGAATTGAGATTGTCCATAAGTTTTTCTTTGCCGAAGCTGATCTTGCCCACGGGAACATGCAGGTTGCCGGCTTTGTCCACCCGAAACTCTACCCTCCCGGCCTTCATCTCCTTAACGGTTTTTGCAATGTCAAAAGTGACGGTGCCGACCTTCGGGTTTGGCATAAGCCCTCTGGGCCCCAATATCTTGCCAAGCTTGCTCACCTGCCCCATCATGTCGGGAGTGGCGATCGCCTTGTCAAAGTCCAGCCACCCCTTCTGGATCTTTTCGATCATGTCTTCCGCGCCGACAAAGTCAGCGCCTGCGTCCTGGGCTTCCTTCTCTTTCTGGCCCTTCGCAAAAACGAGAACCCGCACCTTCTTGCCAAGGCCATGAGGGAGCGCAACGCTTCCCCTCACCATCTGGTCGGCATGCCTCGGATCAACGCCGAGCCTCATTGCCACTTCCACGGTCTCATCAAATTTTGCAAAGCAAACCTGCGGCAAAAGGTTGATCGCTTCTTCCATGTCATACCGTTTTTCTCTATCTATCTTATTCCTTGCCTCTGTGTATTTTTTTCCTGCACTTGCCATATGCATTGCTCCTTATGAACTATAGCTTTCAGCTGTCAGCGATCAGCCTTTTTGTTGGTTAGCTGATGGCTAATAGCTGTTAGCTGTATTTGTTATCCTTCCACTACTTCCAGCCCCATGCTTCTCACGGAGCCTTCGATGATCCTTATGGCCCCCTCCAGGTTTTTTGCATTAAGGTCAACCATCTTAAGCTGTGCGATCTCTTTAACGGAAGATCTCGTTATGCTTCCCACCACTTCCTTCTTGGGGGTATGCGCACCCTTTGCCAGCTTTGCAGCCTTTTTGATGAGAAAGGTCGCCGGCGGGGTTTTTGTAATAAAGCTGAACGTCCTGTCCGAGAAAATCGTTATCATTGCCGGGATAATGGTCCCTTCCTGGCTTTTCGTCTTTTCGTTAAAGGCCTTGCAGAACTCCATGATATTGACGCCGTGCTGACCAAGCGCCGGCCCTACAGGCGGTGATGGTGTTGCCTGCCCGGCCTGCAGCTGCAACTTAACCAACGCAACAACTTTTTTTGCCATCGCTTAACTCCTTCATATTTTTTCTATCTGAATAAAATCCAATTCTACCGGCGTCGTCCTGCCAAAGATATTCAGAAGCACCTTCACTTTGCCTTTTTCAGGCTTTATCTCCTCGACGTTGCCCGTAAAGTTTGTAAAGGGCCCCTCGGTTACCTTGATGCCGTCGCCTTTTTCAAAACGTATCTTGGGCTTTATCTTCCCCTTCCCCTCCTGGATAGCATTTATTATCTCGTCCACTTCCTTATCGGGCAGCGGAGGAGGGTTCATTTTGTCGTACCCGACAAAACCGGTCACCTTGGGGGTGTTCCTCACAAAATGCCACGTCGTGTCGTTCATAAACATGTTTACAATTATATAGCCGGGGAAAACGGTCCTCTGCGACTTTTTTACCTGCCCCTTGACCTTTTCCATGATGACCTCTGAAGGCACAATGATCTCTCCGAAATAATCCTCCATCTTGTTGATCCGGATATTTTCTTCCAGGAGCTCCCTGACCTTCTGCTCATAACCAGAGTAGGTGTGCACTACGTACCATTTTTTTTCCATATGTTTATCCGCGAAGCAGCGTCTGTATTATTTTTGCCAGCCCTATATCAACTACGCCGAGAAACAGCGCCGTGATAAATACCGTTATGAGCACAATATAGGTGCCTTTCATTGCATCCTTTTTTGAAGGCCAGGTGACGCGCTTTGCCTCCAGGTACACTTCACGGAAGTACTCCTTTAACTGATCATATTTTTCTCTAAACTCCATGTATTCTCCGCAATATATCAGGCCAGGAGGGATTCGAACCCCCAACACCCGGATTTGGAGTCCGGTGCTCTATCCGTTAGAGCTACTGGCCTTTTTATTTTGTCTCCTTATGGTTGGTATGCTTTCTGCAATACTTGCAGTACTTCTTCATCTCCAGCCTATCGGGCGTCTTCTGCTTATTTTTTGTTGTGACATAATTTCTGTTTTTGCACTCTGAACATGCCATCGTAACTAGTTGCCTCATCCCTCCCCCTTTACTCGCTAATCTCGGTG
>JAKQBZ010000321.1 GCA_029559435.1 Deltaproteobacteria bacterium
GGGGTCGATCGCATAGAGCACCTTCGTCTCATTGATATGCTTCGGAAGAGGGAGCTGCACCAGGATGCCGTGTATCTTGGGGTCCTTGTTGTATTTGTCTATCAGCGCAAGGAGCTTCTCTTCGGAGATATCTTCAGGCTCATCATCCTGGAGCGAATAGAAGCCAAGCTCCTTCGCCGTCTTCTGCTTCGCCGTCACGTAGCTCACCGATGCCGGGTTGCTTCCCACAATGATCGTCACAAGCCCCGGTATCAGCCCGTGGTCTGCCTTGAGGCGCGCCGTTTCTTCCTTCAGCTCTTCCCTGATCTTCGCCGCTATCTCGGTTCCGCTTATGATCTTCGCTTCCATGATCCCTCCCTTGCCTTCACATTAACATGCAATCGTTCAAACGATCTGTCAAGACTTTCTGCTACCCGCCGTCTTTCAGCGTTGCGCCAAATATCCTGTATGCGTCAACAAGGGCGGCGGATCCCTTGCTGAGATCAAAGATCGTCTTCCCTGCCAGCTCGTTCGACAGGAGCGCCCCGTCGTTGCGTATCGTCCCCGCCAGGGCTATTCCCTTCTCCGCCGCAATGCCGTCAAGGGCAGATGCGTTCTTCTCATCTATGCGGTTCACAATAGTATAGGCATTGCCGATGCGCAGCTTCAGCTCGCCGATGAGCTGGTGAATGCGGCCTGCCGTCGCAAGGCCCCTCCGGGTGGGGTCTGATATGACGTACAGCCTGTCTACGTCCTGCGTAACGAGCCTGTTCATGTGCTCCATGCCCGCTTCATTATCTACGACAACGTAGGAATAATTTGCCTTGAGCGCGTCGATGGACTGCTTCGCTATCGCGTTCGCGGCGCAATAGCACCCGGGCCCCTCGGGCCTCCCCATGACAAGGAGGTCGAAGCCTTTTTGTTCAACGATCGCCTCGTGGACCTTGTATTCGAACCAGACGTCCTTTGTCATGCCCGCGGGAACATCTTTTTTCAATAGCTCCCTTGCCTCGCCGATCGTATTCTTCACGGTCACCCCGAGCACTTCGTTGAAGTTGGAGTTGGGGTCCACATCGACTGCAAGGACAGGCCCGCTCTTCACCTCCTCAACGAGGTAGCGCACAAGAAGCCCGCCTACCGTTGTCTTCCCCACGCCGCCCTTGCCGGCAATGGCTATAACCTTTGGCGATCTGTTCACTCTCTTGCCTCCTCCTTAGCCACCGCTCTTCAATCGTTCCATCACGCCGGGGAAAAGGCCCTGGTCGGTATGCGGCAGGAACATGGCCGCTACAAACTCGTCCATAAAGGACGCGCTGTTGGAAAGCTCGATATTGGTCATGTTCCTTGCGACCCGCTCTGCCTCTTTTAAAAATCCCTTTGAAAAGGAGAAAAGGCGTGCGCCAAGAAGAGAGCCGTTTCCCACAAAGATAAATCTTTCCAGGGGCAACTCGGGCAAAAGCCCGATCACCTGCGCCCTTTCAATGTCTATGTAATGGCCAAAGCCTCCCGCGATGATCACCTTTTCCAGCTCGCCATAAGTAAGCCCGGCATTCTCGAGGAGCACCTTGCACCCGGCGTAGACCGCGGCCTTGGTCCTTACCAGATTGTCGATATCGACCTCGGTGATCACGATATCCTTTCCGATCAGGCTCTCCCGGGCATAGCAGACGACATATTCGTAGCCGTCTTCGCCGTTCCTGACCCTCGCCGTACCGCGGTCCCTACGGAACTTGCCCTTTTGGTCAATAAGGCCTGTCTCGATGAGCTCAGCGACAATGTCGATCAGCCCTGACCCGCAGATGCCGGCAGGCTTTGCCTTTCCTATTGTCAGCACCATCGGCTCAAAGGTAAAGGGGTGGATCTTTACCTGTTCTACGGCGCCCCTTCCCGCCCTCATTCCGAATTTTATCCCGCCGCCCTCAAAGGCAGGCCCCGCCGAGCATGAAGCGCACATGAGCCAGTCCCTGTTTCCAAGAACGATCTCGCCGTTCGTTCCTATGTCCATATAAAGGGAGATGTTCTCCCTCTGGAACATGCCGGAGCCGATCACGCCCGCAACGATATCCCCGCCTACATAAGATGATACGCATGGGAACGCGAACAGCCTTCCATGCTCGTTCAGCGCTATTCCGACCTCCCTTGCCCTGACGGGCGGCATGACGATCCCTGGGGCGCCCTGCCCCGCCTCATCCTCTCCGCAGGCCTGCGGCACCCCATTGCCGACGGTCGCGCCGCCATGGGCTGCAAAACCCGAAACTCCTGATGTAAGAACCGGCGTGTAGGGGGCGAGCATGATATATTTGGGGCTGATGCCGAGGAGCAGGTGGGTCATCGTGGTGTTCCCGGCGCAGACGATATGGGTAATGTCCTTCGCCTCAATATTGCCCGTATCGAGCAATTCCTTGATGAGGCCGTTCATTGTCTTGACGACGGCCTTCTGAAGCTTTTCCAGGCCTCCTTTTTTCTGGGAGTACATTATCCTCGCAATAACATCTTCCCCGTAGCGTATCTGGCTGTTGTAATCGGACGATTCAGCGAGGGTGCAGAGGTCGAGGCCGTTGTCCTTCCGCTCCGCTGCCTTCACAATGCTGCAATTCGCAAGGTCGAGGGCCTGCGCACAGACCGTCGTTGTGCCCACGTCAATTACGATCGAATAATTCCTGCCTTCGGTATTGCCGGGCTCCACATTGATGATCTCGATCCCCCTGTCGGTCTTGATGACCGTTACCGTTACCTTCCAGCCGGCCTCTCTCAATGTCTTGTCCAGCGCCTTAAGCGCCGGGAAATCTATGGAGATATCGTTCTTCCCGTATTTTGCCTGGAACTCTCTCTCAAGGCGCCTCAGAACAGACACGTTGTCGTCGGCAGAAGGCTCTTGAAGTTCGATGTAGCACTTCGATACTGCCGGGTCAACCTCCCATCCTTGTATAAAATCCGTACCGCCGAAAGCGGAGAGGACGTGGTGGACCTCGGCCTTCCTCCTGAGCGCCATTCTGTCAACCTGTGATTCGGGGGGTATTTCCACGACCGCATCCCCGTGGACCGTGGTCATGCACGCGAGCCTGACCCCAGCATTGTAGTCATCGCGGCTGACCTTTGGGTGCATCGGCGCGCGGGTCCGCCCTTCTACGATCTTCACCCTGCATTTTCCGCACGTGCCGTTGCCTCCGCAGGAGGCATTGATGTAGATATCTGACCTCATGGCAATTTCGAGCAGGTTGTCGCCTTCTTTTGCCGCTGCCACAAGATCTTCAGGAAGAAATTTTATCGTATGATCTGGCATATTCGCAAATATCTGAATTGTAGCAGATTATCCTCCAATTTGAAATATACTATATCTGTTAATAATCCCTTGCTTCAAATATCTTATCAAGAATTCATTATCATAAACCATTTGAAGCTTTTGTCTTCTACAATTTTATTGACACAAATCATTTATTGCGCTATAATTGTTCATTATAATGAATTATGTATAATGCTCCTATCATAAAAAAGGCCCTTGACGTCATCAAGCTCATAATCCAGGAAAATAAACCCCTGGGCGTGACGGATATATCGAAATCGTTATCCCTCAGCAAAAGTACCGTCTTCGGCATACTCAAATCCCTTCAGGAAAGCGGCTTTGTCACAAAAAACAGGGCAACGAAAAAATATGCCACCGGCCAGGAACTCCTTGAGCTTGCAAAGGCTGTCCTCCGAGGAGGCGAGCTCGCGACCATCGCAAGGCCGTTCCTCGAAAAACTCGCAGAAACTGCCGATGAAACGGTCTTTCTCTGCGTCAGGGAAGACCATATCGTAAAGGTTCTCGACTCTATCGAGGCAAAGAAGGTGCTGAAGATATCTTCTCCTGCCGGCACCAAGCTCCCCATCACTGCCTCTGTCTTCTGCAAGGTATTTCTCTCCCCTCTCGAAAACGACGAGATCAGGAGCCTTCTCAAAGAGCGCGGCTTGCCGAAATATACCGAGAACAGCATAACCAACATAGAACATTTCATTGAGGAAGTTGAAAAGACAAGGAGAACCGGTTATGGGCTCGACCTTGAAGAGTATTTGAAAGGCGTGCGGGCGATTGCTGCCTTGGTGTACTCACAGGGCGCCCCTGCCGGCGCGATCTGCATCCTCGGATTTACCGGTTCAATGACAGACGGGAAGCTTAACGGCATGGCAACGAACCTTCTTGAAACCGCACAAAAGATCAGCCAGAACCTGTCGCAGCTTAATATCAAAACAAGCTCCTGACCGCCGAAACAATATTATCAGCGAATAGCGTCAAGCAAAAGATCATCCTTTATAGAGCTCATCTCTCCGCTCTCCGCTGCTTTTACCGCAAGAGAGAGGTAGTATTGGGCCTCTTCTGCCCTGCCGCGCCGCATTGCGCCGTTGGCATAGATGCGGCATTTCTTCTTCAGTTCCTCAACTGCCTTGATCCGCATGGCGCTGTCCAGGCAGCCGTCCTGCAAGATCTTTACGATGCCCTTTATCCTGAACCTGTCCATGCCTGCATACCGCCTGGAAAGCTGGTCTTCATGGCCTCCCCGTTTTATTATCAGGGGCTTTTCTATGAAAAGCACCGGGTGCCTGGCAGTCACCCGGAGCCACATGTCATAGTCCTCGCACACAGGCAGCGACTCGTCAAACAACCCCACGTCATCAAAGACCTCTCTCCTGATCACCGCCGATGACGGGCTGATGATGCACAGAGGCAGGCAATGCTCGAAGATCCAGCCGGAATATTTTTTGTGCCGCAGTTTCTGGTTGAGCCTTTTTCCATCTCTTATCCAGATCTCATTGGTATATGATACACTGTGACCTTTCGCCTCCATCTGCGATATCTGCGTTGAAAGTTTGCTCTTTTTCCACAGGTCATCCACGTCGAGGAACGCAATGTATTCACCGCGCGCTGCCGCGATGCCTTTGTTCCGCGCGCTGCTTATGCCGCCGTTCTCTTTACGGATATAGGCCAGGGGCAGGCCCTCCACCTCATCCTGCGAACCGTCCGTCGATCCATCGTCTACTACAATCAGTTCTCTGTCCCTGTAGTCCTGTTTGAGGACGGACAGCGCCGCCTCTCTGAGAAACCTTCTCCGGTTGTATGTGGTGATGATGACGGAAACCATAGCCAGCTACTAATTATAAACCATTATTAGGATCTTTTCATAAATAACCAATAACCAAGCTCCATTTAAACACCAATACCCAATATTCAATCACCAAACAAAGACTTTCCGGCATCAGTTCCTGTTTGGGTATTCGGTCATTGGTTATTGGATATTAATTGGTGATTGGTGCCTGGTTATTGGTTATTCAATATTAAAGCATGAGCTAATCTTCGTGGACCTGTCTGAAGTTGAGCCTGATCGACATGTTCCATGGCCCTTCAGAGAGTTCTACGGGCCAGACCGGCATCACCATGGTGCTCTGGTAGTTCCGCTCAAACCCGTTCTCCGACAGCGACAC
>JAKQBZ010000035.1 GCA_029559435.1 Deltaproteobacteria bacterium
TGATCAAGATCAACATAGGCTCTGCATACCCGAACCCCAACGAAGAGGAGCTGAGCATGGAGATCAAGGGCCGCGACCTTGTCGGAGGCATACCGAAGACCCTGGAGATATCGTCAAAAGAGATGCGGGAGGCGATCACGGAGCCTGTCAACGCGATCGTTGAGGCTGTGAGGATCGCCCTTGAAAGAACTCCCCCTGAGCTTGCTTCGGACATCGTCGATAAGGGTATCGTCATAAGCGGCGGGGGGGCGCTCCTCAGAAATCTCGACCTCCTTATAAAAGAAATAACCCGCCTGCCTGTCATCATCGCAGAAAATCCTCTCACCGCAGTGGTTGAGGGGGCGGGCAAGGCCCTTGACGAGGTAAGCCTGCTGAAGGAGATCGCAACATACTTTTGATAAAGTAGGGAATTGAGAAACTCTATTGCCATAATCGTTGCCATACTTATCCTGATCATATCATTCCTCGCCTTTACGAATACCCCCGTTGTTGTAAGAGGATATTCCGCGCTCAAAAGCGGCTTCAGCGAAACGATCGGGCCGATGTTGAAGCTCATGTCCAAGCCGACGGAGCTGGCCGGCTATATATTCAATTCCTATGTCAACCTCGTCGGTGCAAAAAAGGAAAATGCCGAACTAAAAAAGAAGCTCGATCTGCTGCTGCTGGAAAACCAGAAGGTTGCCGACCTTGAACGGGAGAACAAACGTTTGAGGACCCTCCTCAATTTCGTGGAAAAAAATCCCAGATCAGCGATCGCCGCAAGGGTGGTTGGCGAAGACCTGAAGAACTGGTACAAATGCATCATCATCGATAAAGGAAGCGCCAGCAGCATAAAGGAAAAGATGCCGGTCATGACCCCACGGGGCATTGTCGGGCAGACAGTAGAGGTTGACAGGTGGCACACCAAGGTTATGGTCATCAACGACACCAATTCCTCCGTGGACGTCAGCGCCGAAGGGAAGAACACAAGGGGGCTCCTGGAAGGCACCGGGATGACAGTGCTCAAATTAAAATACGTACTGAAAAATGACGATATCGAGATCGGCGACAAGCTCCTTACATCAGGGAAGGACGGGATCTATCCAAAGGGGCTGCCGGTAGGCATCGTTATCACCGTCAACAGGAACAAGCCGGGTATCTTCGCCGATATAGATATAATGCCCTTCAGCAATTTCAAACACCTCGAAGAGGTTCTGGTCATAAAGAAACAATGAAGACTGCCATATACACATTCGTAGGGCTCCTCCTTCTCCTCGCAGAATCGTCCCTCCTGTCCTTTGTTCCCGTGGAGATATTCAAGCCGGACCTCGGCATACCGTTTATCATCTATACAACCCTTTTCCTCGGCCCTCAGGCAGGGGCAATAGCGACGCTTTTTATCGGGTTTATGCAGGAAGGCCTGTCTGCGGCCCCTCACGGCTCGATACTTTTTGTCAAGATTGCCATATTTCTCGTCACCACTTTTTTAAAGAAGAAGCTCTACATCGATTCAAGATACAGCTTTGCCTTTGTCTGCAGCGGATTTGTCGTCCTTGAATCGTTCCTCTATATCACGCTCTCCCTGCTTGCGAGAGGAGAGGCGCGCAATGTCCTGAACATCCTCTTTTACCCCATACCAAACGCGGTGTTTACAGGTTTTATTGGCATTTTCATCTTTTCCTTTATAGACTATATTAACGTCAGGTACCTGGATAGGGAATGAAAGAAGAAACGCCTACCAGCAAATTCAAGTGGTGCAACCTCATCCTGATAATAACCATGACGGTTCTCCTCATACGGCTCTGGGATCTCCAGATCATGAGGGGATCGGAAATGAGGAAACTATCGGAGCAGAACAGGATACGGGTCAAAAAGGTCATCGCGCCCCGTGGGATCATATATGACAGGTCAGGGAGGGTCCTTGCCGATACCCGGCCGTCGTTCAACGTATACATCACCCCTGAAGATATCAAGGACTTCAGCCAGACAGTGGACGGCCTTGCGAAGCTTCTGGATGTTGACCGTGACGATGTCATCGATAAGCTCAAGGCAGCGAGCAGGATGCCGCCGTCATTTCCCGTAAAGATCAAGTCCGATATACCCATGGATGAGGTCGCAAAGATCGAGGCCCACAGGGTTTATATTCCAGGGGCCAGCATCCAGATAGAGCCGAAACGGAACTATCCTTACGGGAAGATGCTCGCCCACACGCTGGGCTACGTATCAGAGATCAACGACGAAGAGCTGAAGACAAAAGAATATAAGGACTATTCCCCTGGAGACTATATCGGAAAATACGGGCTCGAGAAAAACTACGAAAACTATCTCAGGGGCGTCGACGGAGAGAAAAGAGTGGAGGTCGATGCCAGGGGGCGGGAGGTAAGAACCCTTGATATCATTGAGCCGACAGCGGGCAACAGCCTGCATCTCAATATCGATATGGATCTCCAGGAGGTTGTAGAAAATTCCATGGAAAATAAAAAGGGGGGCTGCGTCGCCATTGACCCGAAGACGGGGGGCGTGCTTGTCCTCGCAAGCAGGCCGGCCTTTGACCCGAATAAATTTGCATCGGGCATCACGAAAGAGGATTGGAAGGCGATCGCCCTGGATAAAACACACCCGCTCCAGAACAGGGTCACCCAGGGAAGGTACCCGCCGGGATCGACATTTAAAATAGCCCTCGCATTGAAGGCCCTGGAGCTGGGCATCATCAACGAAAGGACGACCTTTCTCTGCCGCGGCGGATTCCCTTTCGGCAACAGGGTTTTCAGGTGCTGGAAGAAAGGCGGGCACGGAAACGTTGCGGTACACAGGGCTATCGTCGAATCCTGCGACGTCTTCTTTTATAACGTCGGGCTGAAGCTCGGGATAGACAGGATCCATGAGATGGCTGCTTCGATCGGCCTCGGAAAGCTGACCGGCATCGACCTGCCCGGTGAAAAACAGGGCCTTGTCCCTTCTGCTGCATGGAAAAAGAAGACCTACGGGCAACCCTGGTATGAAGGAGAGACCGTCTCCGTCGCCATCGGCCAGGGCGCTGTCTGGCTGACGCCGATACAGCTCGCCCAGCTTGCGTCGTTCGTCGCCAACGATGGAGTAACGTTCAGGCCGCAGCTCGTCAACAAGGTCGTATCGCCTGAGGGCAAGGTCCTCAAGGTCTTTGAGCATGTCATGAACTCCAATATAAAATTGAAAAAAGAAACCCTGAAGCTGGTCAAGGACGGGATGAGAGGCGTCGTCAATGAGCCGGGAGGCACCGCATACGGCTCCCGCCTCCAGAACGTGGCGATGTGCGGGAAGACAGGCACAGCCCAGACCGCTTCGCTGGACAAGGGGGGCCACGATCACGCGTGGTTCATCGCCTACGCGCCGTCTGAAGAGCCTGCCATCGCGATCACTGCGCTCGTGGAACACGGCGGGCACGGGTCTTCTGCCGCAGCCCCGATAGCAAAGGCTATCACCGAAAACCTTTTCCGGGTAAAAACAGAGATAAAGGAAGCAAAGGCGCATGAGAATAGATAAGCGCAGATTATACCACCTCGATTGGTACCTGATCTTCAATGGCCTTGCCCTGTTCGGCATAGGCATTATGAACCTCATCAGCGCCACAAGCTCCTTCTACAGCGGCTCCTATAACTATATCATTAAACAGCTCATCGCCTTTGCCTTAGGCTTGATCCTTATTATTATCATCACCCATTATGACTACCGCCTCATCGCGCATAATTCCAAGTGGTTCTATCTGGGCGCGCTCTTCTTCGTCGTCCTTGTCCTTATTATCGGAATGGTCGCAGGCGGCGCCAGGCGGTGGATCAGCATCCTCGGGATCAGCTTCCAGCCGTCAGAGTTCATGAAGCCTATCATGGTGATGGTCCTGGCAAATATGCTCTATGAAAAAAAACGGGAGAATATCCCGCTTAGCCTGAGGGACATAATCAAGCCGATGGTCTGGACCTTTGTCCCCTTTATCCTTATCGTCAAGCAGCCGGACCTCGGGACCGGCGTCATCATAGTCCTCACCAGCCTCGCGATCCTGTGGTTCGTAGGGCTGAAAAAATCTACCTACGC
Organism: Deltaproteobacteria bacterium; assembly: GCA_029559435.1. Taxonomy (GTDB): domain Bacteria; phylum Desulfobacterota; class Syntrophorhabdia; order Syntrophorhabdales; family Syntrophorhabdaceae; genus UBA5609. Next base: position 4,048 of record JAKQBZ010000035.1, read on the forward strand.
CGTTCTGATCAGCTTCGGCCTGCTAACGCCCTTCGTAGCGTGGAACTATCTCATGAAGCCATACCAGAAGATGAGGGTGCTCAGTTTTATCAACATTGATGCCGACCCTGCCGGTTTCGGCTACCATGCAAAACAGGCCCTCATCGCCGTCGGTTCGGGAAAATTCCTCGGCAAAGGCTTCATGTCGGGGACGCAGCACAAGCTTCAGTTCATTCCGGAGCACCACACAGACTTTATCTTCACGGTCTTCGGGGAAGAATGGGGTTTTGTCGGCTCTGTCGTCCTCTTTTCCCTCTTCATCTCTTTCATACACCGGTGCCTTAAGGTCGCCCTCGATGCGCACGACGAGCTCGGCTCGATCATAGCCTTCGGGGTCACATCGATCATCTACCTCCAGTTCACCATCAACGTCCTTATGGCGATACATCTCGCCCCTGTCGTCGGGATCCCGCTTCCACTCATAAGCTACGGCGGGTCGTCCCTCCTCTCCACCCTCATATCAATAGGGCTTCTCCTGAACATCAGCACGCGGCGGTATATGTTCTGATGTATCTTCGCATAAGGCGGGGGTTCACGGAACGCCGTAAAAAATTAGTGCGTTATGGTATAGTGAATGATGCAGTTCATTTCAACAAAGGAGCGGACGATGAAGAAGGTAAAATGTATTATCGGCGCGTTGGCGGTTTTGGTTCTCATGCTCGGCGCGGCGGAGTGTTTTGCGCAGCAGAACGTAAAGGCTCCCGATGCGCTTACCGTGATCCACAGCCGTAAAAGCGTGCGGAACTTTACGGGCCAGGCAGTGAGCAGGGAAGCTCTCGATACGGTCCTCCGGGCGGGAATGGCGGCCCCAACGGCGGTAGGAAGGCAGCCGTGGGCGTTTGTTGTTGTAACTGACAGAAAGACCCTCGACACGTTGAGAGACGGGTTGCCCTATGCAAAGATGCTCGGCAAGGCGGGCGCCGCGATCATCGTATGCGCCATGCCTGAAAAGGCGCACGATAAAAAGATAGAGTTTGCCCTCATTGACAGCACCTGCGCCGGCGAGAACATCCTGCTTGCCGCGGAAGCCATCGGTCTGGGTGCGGTCTGGACTGCGGCCTATCCTTACAAGGACAGGATGGATGTTGTACGAAAGACCCTGCGCATCCCTGATGATGTCATCCCGTTGAATGTTATTCCCGTGGGACATCCTACAGGCATTGATAAACCCAAGAACAAATACAATCCTGAAAATATCCGCTGGGAAAAATGGTAGAGGCTAATCCAGTTTAAAAATCTTCGTTGATGCCGTCTCTTATGATATCGGCCCCTTTTTCGTCGAGATAATCGAGAAATATCATCCTGTCTCCATAAGAAGGAAGGTAGAATTCAATGGTGAAGCTCTCCCAGTCAACCTTCGCCGGTTCGCCGCCCATCTCGTTCGTCAGGAAGCCGATGAATTCTTCCAGGTCTGCTTTTGTCGCCAATTTTGCCTCGATAATTGCCTCAGTGCTCACGCGTACCTCCTCATAACTGATTTCTGGATCATGACCTTAAGCAAGCTCTTTATTTATCGCAATTGAAAAAAATATGCAACTGATTTTGCTTCCAGATATGATCCCGAATATGTCCTTTAGGGCCCGAGAGCATGCTCTGGGCGGCTCTCAGGAATAATTGTACGCTATCTCGTCATATCACCCAGAACGTCAAGAAGGGCGCGGGCGAATTCCGGGTCATTGATATGGCAGGGCAGGAGATGCAACTGCACCTGCGGTGGGAGCTTGCCCTGTATGGTTTTGACAAAGATATTCACCGCGTCGGCGTCATAAAAGGGCCCGCCTTCTTTGTCCCAGGCGGAGAACCCTTTCATGGGCACAACGACAGATACAGGGCCTTTTGCTTCGGCAAAATATTCTGTTAACCTTTTCGCGATGGACCTCACTTCATTTTTCTTGGTCCGTACCGTGGTAATAGCAGCATTATGAATGTGGTACGGCCTTCCGGGAAAACGTTTTTTTGCAGCATTCAACGGGCCTGTGACGAGGAAATCGGTATTCCCCGGCACAAGGATCGTGGGCACTCCCTTCTTTAATGCAGCTAAGCCGCGGTCGGCGCCCGCATCATAATCTCCCCCGAAATAATGGTCCGCAAGCTCGTGCAGGGAGAGGTCGATCAACGCCTCCACATCTTCATCCCGGACGAACTCCTCCATTGCCTCGCCTCCCGACCCCACCGTATGGAAGACGATGACCTCCTTCCCGCTGTTCTCCAGCTCCTTCTTCACAATCTGGGCGCACGTTTCGGTGGTCCCCAGGGTTGAGAGGACCACGGGGGGGTTCACGCGGACGGGGAAGCTGACAGCCCCTTTCACCATGCCCGCCATGGCAAGGGCGCCGTTCCGGATGATCTTTTCGGTAATGCGGTTGATCCCGGAAAGATCACAAATCGAGTGGAGCATCAGGATGTCCTTTGTCCCCACAAACGAACGGGTGTTGCGGGATGCCATGGTCGTGAGCATGACCTTGGGGAAACCCACAGGGAATGCCCTCATGACCCCTGTGCCCAGGGTGGTTCCCATAGACCCCCCGATGCCTATGATCCCCTTGATCTTCCCTTGCCGGTACAAATCCTTTGCGCACCGGGCCGCCCCTGCGGTCATCACTGCGAGCGATTCCCCTTCGCTTCCGAGGCCCTGCACTTCTGTCAACGTCATGCCTCCTGCCGTCGCGACCTCTTCCCTCTCTACGGTCGCCGGCAAAGGAGACGTTCCCATAATGCCTGCGTCCAGCGAGAGAAAAGGGATGCCGCTCTCCCTGAAGCACTCCTCGAGGTAGAGGACCTCCCTGCCTTTAGTGTCCATGGTAGCAACTATCAGGACCGCGCCCGCATCGTCCATATAACCCCCTCATGCTTTTTAAGAAACAATATCCCTGAACAGGACGTTGTTTGAATGATTATCATAAGAAAAAGATATTTGCAAGATAGGCGGCTTATTCTTCCACTTGACTTCAAAGGGGAAGAATACTATAAATGGTTCTATGCCTGTGAAGGCAAAACCAAAAGCGGAGGGGTTTTTATGATCAAAGTCAACACGCCTCTTGAATCATTGCCGCATATCGCAGCAAAAGAGCTTATGGGGGATATCTGGTTTTACCGCGAAGAATGCCGCTACCTTCAGGACGCATGGCTCGAATATCCGAAAATATTCAAACCCGAGCTGCTGATCGACAACGAAGACCCCGGGATATTCTTCAGGTCACATGGAAACTTTTCCATACCCGCCTCGTTCTACCTGCGCCCGCCGGACGACCAGCAGGAGCGGGAGAAGGACTACAGCCCTTTCCGCCACTTTAACGCCGTCGACTCCAACGTCTGCTTTAACCAGCTCTGCTTTGTCCTTTTCCTGGAAGGGTGCGACCGCGACCTGATCCCTCTTTCGCACTTCGGATTCGACACCCACCAGGTGAGAAGGAGGCGCGTCACCGTCAATATACTGATCGCGAAGCTCGACACTACCTTTATAAGGCGGATCGACCCAGTGAAGTTCAGCGGCTGGATAGCCCTGAGAAAGGTATACAAAAAAGATACCTTTACGCAATACAGCCTGCCTTTTATGGAACTCGATTTTCAGTTCGAGGATGAGAACGGCGGCCTCGCGGTAGGTGACTGCAGACTGGTGATCTTCATCCAGAATATCTGATTCAGGCTTTATCCCTCTTCCCGGCGATAAGCAGCGCGAAGGAAAAGGCCATCGAGAGCAGGCACACAAAACCCGCAAAAATGTAGACGCCCCTGAAGCCTTTGAACAAAAGGGCTGCCTCATGGCCCCCGCCTGAACCCGTTAAAATTACCTTGCCTTCAGGGATGATCTGCGAGAACACCGCCTCGAAAGCGAGGACGCCGAGCATCTGGCCCAGGGTGTTGATCATGTTAAAAAGGCCCGACGCAACGCCCTGCAGTTCGGAAGGGGCGCACTGCATCGCCTGGCTGCTGTTCGGCGAGGCGAAGAGGCTCATAGAGAAGGCCATCCACGCCATAAAGACCGTGGCGCTCACGATGCCGGGGGTCTGCAGCGTCAAGGCAAAAACAAGGCAGCACAGGGTTCCGGAGAACATCGCCGCCGTGCATAAAAGGCCCGGATTTACCCGGTCCGACAGCCATCCTGCAAAAGGCGCCGCAACAAACACCACAAAGGCGTACATCATGAAGAGATAGCCTACCGTCGATGTGCCGATGCCTTTTGCAAGCTCAAGGTAAAAAGGCAGAAGGAAAAAGTTGCCGCCAAGGAGGAAAAATCCGAAGAACATGGCGATAGCGGCCAGCATAAACCGTTTGTTCCGGAATATCCGCAGGTCCAGCATGGGGGCCTTATGGTGCTTCTCGCGCCAGACAAAAAGAGCAAGGAGTATGATCGAAACAATGAGGAGGGCAAAAAGGAGCGGGGACCCCCATCCGTAGCTCTGCGCGTTATTGACGGCATAGACAAAGAGGCTCAGGCCCAGCATGCTCAAAAGGACTCCTGTCCAGTCGAACCCGGCTTTTTCCGCCTGGGTATTCACCTGTGTGTCTTTGCTTCCCCCCATCGCCTTTTTCGTGACGAGGATCGCGGCTATCCCGAAGGGTATGTTGATCAGAAAGATCCATTGCCAGGAAAGATGGCTCAGGATCAGCGCCCCCACCGGGGCGCCTATGGCAAGCCCCAGGGCCAGGGAGGTCGACATGAGCCCGAATGCCGAACCGATCTTTTTCTTGGGCACATACAGGGGGATGATCGCATAGGCAGAGGTGACAAGCATGGCGCAGCCCGTTCCCTGGACAAAACGGAAAAACACCAGAGAATGGATGTCCCAGGATACCCCGCACAAAAGCGACGACCAGGTAAATATAATGTAGCCCCAGAGGAATACCCTCCTGTGCCCGATCCTGTCGCCCAGCTTGCCGAAAAACAGCAAGGTTGTTGTGCTCGCAAGCAGATAGGCGAGGATTATCCTCGATACAACGGCGGTGCTCGTATGGAAATACCCGGTGATCGTGGGCAGGGAGATATTGACGATCGTGCTGTCCAGCTTCCACATAAAGGACGCAAAGACGACGCTGGAAAGGATCAGAACATGACCGGACCTTTTATTGTCCTGGAGCGGCTGATTTACATTCATATTCGACCACACGACAAAAATCGAAGCTGGGAATACAGTGCCGCAATAGTTCTGCTATGTCAATGAAAATATAGCCGGCCCCCTCACCCTGACCCTCTCCCGCCAGGGGAGAGGGGATAGGCTCTCATCAGCTATTTTACTTGCCCTATTATCCCCTCTCTCTCGCGGGGGAAGAAGGAACAGTGTCACCCCGCAGCTTGCTGCGGGGCATCGTACGGATTCAAAGGAGATAACGGGGGCCTTATCTCTTCAAGCCCTCATAGAAAGAGCTCTCTTTTTTCCTCAGGTTGTTCAGGTCCATGAGCTCGTTGAATTCATGAAAATGGATCATCCTGTCCATGAAGCCGGCGGTGGTCCCTTTCGCCATAAGTTCATCCATTGCCTGCTTCACGGCCCATGCAGCCGCATACAGGGAAGAGATGGGGTACACGACTACGTTATAACCTATCTCTTCGAGCTCTTTCACGTTCATCATGGGGGTCTTTCCGCCTTCAAGCTGTATCACCTTGGTTGGCGCATTTACCTCGCGGTTGATACGCAGCATCTCTTCCCGCGTGGTCGGCGCCTCAACGAAGATGAGATCGGCCCCTGCTGCGCGATATCGGTTGGCACGTTCTATTGCATCGTCTATCCCATTGACCCCGAGCGCATCCGTACGGGCCATAATGACGAAGTCCTGATCCACTCTCGCATCGACTGCAGCCTTGAGCTTGGCAACCATATCATCGGCCTCGATCACCTGCTTTCCTTCCATATGGCCGCACCTCTTCGGAAAGAGCTGATCCTCTA
>JAKQBZ010000047.1 GCA_029559435.1 Deltaproteobacteria bacterium
CACCCTGGCCCTCTCCCGCCAGGGGAGAGGGAACAGCGTCACGAAGCACCGCCTGTGTCCTGGCACTCTTCCGCCGGGGGAGAGGGAACAGCGCCGAAGCACCGCCTGCGTCATGGCACTTTTCCGCGAGGGGAGAGGGAACAGCGTCACCACGCAGCACGCTGCGGGGGATCATCCGGATTGAAAAATGACGGCAAAAGGTGGATAATGAAAAAATAGCGAATAAAATACAGGGAGGGCAGCATGGATATGAGATTGAAAGAACGGTTCTTGGAACTGTGGACGCGGTATTTCAACGGCGCGGAACTGCCTGTCGCCTTTTTCTACACGGACAGCGAAGGCGCTGCGCCGAAAGTAAGGCCGCCGAAAAACCCCGGGGCGCACAGGTGCGTCATTGCCGACCTCGCGCGTGCGAGAGGCGGGAAGCCCCTTTGCTTTGACATCGACTCTCTGGGCTGCGAGGGGGGCAAAAGGTATTTTGGATTCTCTGAGGCCCTGAGGCCCAACTTCGAATATTTCCTCTCTTGCGGGATACCCGGCGAGCTCGTGGGCGAACGGTATAAAAAAACACCGGCGCTGGTCAATGAGATCATGAAAAAGGTTCCCAAGTTGCGTGCGCCCGAAAGATATATCCTGTTCAAGCGGTGGGACCTTCTCGATAAAAGCGACAACCCGGAAGCGGCGATCTTCTTTGCTCAGCCTGACGTTATTTCCGGGCTCTTCACGCTCGCGAACTATGACGAGAAGGATTTGAACGGCGTCTATACGCCGTTCGGGGCGGGGTGCTCGACGATCGTCCTTTACCCCTATCTCGAAAATCGTTCACGACACCCGAGGGGCATCCTCGGCATGTTCGACGTGTCTGCCAGGCCGTGCGTGCAAAAGGATGTTCTCACCATCACCTTCCCCATGAAGAAGCTCAAGACCATGATCGGCAACATGGAAGAGAGCTTCCTCACCACGGAAAGCTGGAAGAAGGTGAAAAAAAGGATCGCATCGTAGCGCAGCTTACTTTATTTCAGGGCAGCTCCTTCATCCACGATGAATCCTGAAACCATTTCACCTGGAGGTCGTCGAGGACGCCGTTGCCCTGCGCATTAATGAGGATATTGTTGAGAAGGTTCACGAGCAGAGGATCGCCCTGGCGGACGGCAATGCCGAACGGTTCAAAAGTAAGCGGAGGCGTCGCAACCAAACCCTTATCCTGATAGCGGAATACGGTAACGGCGCATGCGGCGACATCAGACATAACAGCCTTGACCTTGCCCGTAAGAAGGAGCTGTATCGCCTCATCCATGCCCTTCGCAACCTCGAGCTTCGCAAGGGGCAGGCTCATTTTTGCGATCGCCTCGCTGGTGGTGCCGAGGGGTACGGCGAGCGAAAAGTCGGCTTTATTGATCTCTTTCAGGCTCTTCGCGTTCAGGGCCGTCTCTTTTGTGGTAAGGATGGACTGTCCGGAAACAAAATAGGGGCCTACGAATGCGAACTTGAGGTTCCTTTCGGAGGTTATGGTCATACATGACAGGACCATATCGATCTTACCGGACTTCAGCACAGAAAGGAGGTCGTTGAAGGGTATCTGTACGACCTTCAGCTTGACGCCCATCTCATTGGCGATGATCGTCGCGAGGTCGATATCGATGCCGATGAGCTTGCCGCTTTTTGTCTTTGCCGTCAGCGGGGGGTAGTCCCCGGAAGTTCCGACGATCAGCTCCCCTCTTTTTACTATCTTGTCAATGATAGGCCCCGCTGAAGCGGTTGCTGCGAAAACAAGCATCAGGACTGCTACAAGGCATGCCGCAAACTTTCTCATACACTTCCTCCTTAATAAATTATGCTATGGGTATAGATAAGATTATATTTGTTGGAGATATTTTGTAAAGAGAAATACACAGCGCGCTGCCGGGTCCTCAGTCCGGCGCTGCAGAAAATTGTGCTGTTATCTCCCGTACTTCAACCGGAGCGCTTTTGACCGTTCTACAGAGGCCTTTCCCACATCGCTTTTTGGATCTATTTGAGACTGCTTCACATGCTCGGCGTAGGCGCTGTTAACGTCGCCCACGCCTTCATAGCACATTCCAAGGATGCCGTGGACCCTCGGATGTTTCGGCTGGGCATCCGCAAAGGGCTTGAGGTAGGCAATGGCGTTCTTGTATGACTTCGTCCTGTAATAGCTCATCCCGAGAAAATAAAACGAGGGCAGGTCTTCCGGGAAGAGCGTCAGGCTCCTGCGCAAATACTGGATGCTTTCGGTGTATCTTCCCTGAAAATAACTTTTCGCTCCTATCCCTCTTACGGCAGGCTGGTAGTTCGGGTCGATCCTGAGCGCCTGCTGGAAAGACCTTTCTGCCTCGCTGTAGTTCTTCTTCTTCAGCATGATAAAACCGTTGAGGGCATGGAACGGGGCCCGTTTCTGGTCCTGTGCGAGGGCCTTCTGCGCGTAGCTCGCCGCTTCGGGAAGGTTGTCTTTCTTCAAGGCCCGCACACCTTTGTCGTAGTAATTTGTATAGATGCTGTGCATTTTCCGTATGTCTGCTGTAGCAGACTGGAACTGCTGCCTGTTCGTGCCGTCTCCCCGGATGGGTTGGCGGGGGGTCGCGTTGATGATATTCTGCATCTCCTCTATGCGCACCGATGTCCTTGGATGGGTAGAGAGAAGGTCCTGAAAGAAGCTCTGTTCGCCGGGTTCCTGGCCGATCGACTTTATATATGCATTGCTGATATTCTCTATATTCCTCTGGGCGTTCAGGGCATTGCGGGGATCATATCCGAGTCTCGTCATGTACTGGACGCCAAGCCGGTCGGCTTCCAGCTCATCGCTTCTGCTGTATTTCAAAAGAAGGAGGCTTCCCCCGAGAGCACCAAGGGTCAGCGCTGCGTCGGAATAGTCGCTTCCTGCCAGGGCAATACCTGCTCCGCCGAGGAGTACCTGGGTAACCATGCTGTGCGACATCTGGCTCGCTGAATGGCGCGCAGATACATGCCCCATCTCATGCCCCATAACGTATACGAACTCTGCTTCACTGTTAAGATTCGCCAACAGGCCCCTCGTCATCACAACATATCCGGGAATCGCCCACGCGTTGGGAACGGAAGAATCCTGTATCGCAAATTCCACAGGGAGGTTGGGCCTGTGGGACACCTTGTGGATGTTGACAACGACGCCTTTTAAGTATGTCTTGAGCCGGTCGTCCCGGTACTCGCCCCCGCCGCCCTCCCCTCCCCAGAGTGCGTTGGGGTAAAGCTCTCTGCCCATGGCGATCTCTTCCTGCTCCGAGACAAGCATCAACTGGCTCTGGCCGGTCACAGGGTTGACTGCGCAGCTGCCAAAAAGCATAAAGGTGAGGAAAAAAAGAGGAATTGCCAATACAAGCCGCAAGGTTCTCATGCTTACCTCCCGTATATATCAATTATTTTATCCTTTTACTCCGGTTTGTCAAGTTCCGGATGCAGCTCATTTTCCTTGAACTGCCTCACAGGTAAATCGTAGAATATGCACATCATATCAGGAAGCTTAAAGGGAGGTGCAGATGGGTGTCTTCAATCCGACGAAGATCGTCGCCATTGGCTTGAACTATATTGACCACGCAAAAGAGTTAAACATGCCCATACCCGAATACCCCATTATCTTTATGAAGCCCCCGACGTCTGTTATCGAAAACGGGGACTCCATCCTGTGCCCGGCGCAGAGCAAAGAAGTCCATTATGAAGGGGAGCTCGCCATCGTCATTAAGGAGAAGGCGCAATGTGTAAAACAAGAAGACGCCCGCCGCTTCATAGCCGGGTATGCCTGCGCCAATGATGTTACAGCGCGGGACTTGCAGAGGATTGACGGCCAGTGGACGCGGTCAAAATCGTTCGACACCTTTTGTCCTCTGGGCCCGGGGATCGTCTCCGCCATCGACCCTTCGAACCTCGATATTGCGACGAGGGTCAACGGGGTCACAAAGCAGCATTCGAGCACGAGCAACATGATCTTTAACGTCTTTTATTTAGTTTCATATATATCGGAGATCATGACCCTCCTGCCGGGCGACGTCATCATAACAGGAACGCCCCCGGGGGTTGGCCCTATCGTGCCCGGCGACGAGGTAGAGGTAGAGATCGAAGGGATAGGGATACTGAAGAACAGGGTGTGGCGATGAGAGCGGCTCAACGTTAATACAAAACGGACAAACAGACTTG
>JAKQBZ010000053.1 GCA_029559435.1 Deltaproteobacteria bacterium
TCCTTCGGGCACGCGCTCTTTTATGGGGTCGGAGCATATATCACCGGCATGCTTGTCAAGGCAACGAGCCCGGAATTGTTTCTCCTATATATCTTGCTGGGGGCCGTAGGCGCGGCATTCGTCTCTTTCTTCATCGGGCTTTTAACGTTAAGGCTGACGGGTATATACTTCACCATGCTGACGCTGGCCTTTGCCCAGCTGGTATGGGGCCTGACCTTTAAGCTCTACCATTTTACCGGCGGGGATGATGGCATCCAGGCGATCGCAAAGCCGGAGATCCTCGCAGGAGGCGTAACAAAATACTATCTCTTCAGCTTTGCAGTGGTAACCATCTGCATATACATACTGTGGAGGATCAGGAGGTCCCCTTTCGGGGCTGTCCTCAACAGCATCAGGCAGAATCCGCAAAGGATCACATTCCTCGGCTTGAACGTGTATAAGAACCAGCTCAAGGCTTTTGTCATATCGGCCTTCTTTGCAGGCATAGCCGGCGGGCTCTATGCAGGGCTTGACGGGAGCATTCATCCTGACATGCTCCACTGGCCTACATCGGGAAACGCGATCCTTATGGCGACCATAGGCGGAATGGGCACATTCTTCGGGCCCGTAGTGGGCGCCGGGATACTTACGGGACTGGAAGAGATAGTAGGGAAATACACCGAATACTGGTCGTTCTATATCGGTGTTGTTGTGCTTATCGTTGTCCTTTTGTTCCCGAACGGCGTTTTAGGGATCAAAAAGACAGGGGCAGGAAAAAACAACGAGGAAAAGGAGACTGAGGTTGCCTGCAATTCTGGAAATTAAAAACCTTGACAAACATTTTGGCGGTATCCATGTGACCAACCGCGTCAATATCGACTTCAAAAAGGGCGAGATGTCAGCGATCATCGGGCCTAACGGGGCAGGGAAGACAACCCTTTTTAACCTCATATCGGGCTTCATACCTTCCGATGACGGGGCAGTGGTATATGAAGGCCAGGACATAACAAAGGCAAGGCCGGAGAGCATCGTTAAGCTTGGAATGGTACGCGCCTTCCAGGTGGCAAGCGTCTTCCTGGAGGAATCCGTATTTGACAACATATACCTGGCATCGCTCGCTCATTTCCAGAAAAACGGAAAGATCTTTATTAACAAGATGGTCTTTAAAGATGCCCGCGAACACGCAGAGTTCATCCTTAACAAAATAGGGCTTTATAATTGCAAGGACCTGAAGGCATCGGAATTATCTCACGGCGACATGAAGGTCCTCGATATAGCGATAGCCCTGACGCTGCAGCCTAAGATACTGCTTCTCGATGAGCCCACTGCCGGGATGGCCCCTGATGAGAGGATAAAGATGATGGGCCTCCTGAAAGAGCTTCACGAGTTTTTTCAGCTGACGACGATCTTTATAGAGCACGATATGGATATGGTCTTCGGCATTGCGGAGATCATCAGGGTCCTTGTGCAGGGCCAGCTTATTGCTGAAGGCCCGCCCGATTACATACGCCAGCATGAGACGGTAATTGAAGCCTATCTTGGAAAAGAGGTGCTGTGAAATGGCCGATATCCTTGTTGCGGAGAAAATAAATTCCTATTACGGCAAAAGCCACATTTTGTTCGACGTAAGCTTTGCGGTGCGCGAAGGCGAGACGCTGTGCCTTATGGGGCGGAACGGCGCCGGCAAGAGCACAACCTTCAAAACCCTCGTTATGGATATAGTGCCGAAAAAAGGAAAGGTGTATTTCAAGGGAAAAGATATTACCGGGATGAAATCCTATAAGACTGCGCGCCTCGGCCTCGGCCTTGTACCGGAGGACCGCAAGATATTCGGGCCTCTCACGGTGAAAGAAAATCTGACCCTTGGCACGACAATGGGCAAAGGAAGAAAAGGGATATGGAACCTCGATCTTGTCTATGATTTTTTTCCTGTGCTGAAGGATTTTCAATCGCGGCCGGGCGGAACCTTATCGGGCGGCGAGCAGCAGATGCTTACCATAGCGAGAACCCTCATGGGAAACCCCTT
>JAKQBZ010000078.1 GCA_029559435.1 Deltaproteobacteria bacterium
ATCTGATATCGCGAGAAAAAAAATGCGAAACATGGGTATGACTACAACACCTGGATCAGGGCGGCCACTGCCTGAGCCAGGTTGGACGATGCGATCTTCGAGCTCCGGTAAAGCCCTATCGCATGGGAGAGAAGGTGCGGCCGTGCGAGAAAGAACCTCATTGCCCGCGCGGCGCTGTAAATGCCGTTTCTGTCGCATACGCTCCAGGGGTCAAAAAGAAGATCTGTGTCGGCATCATCGCTTACAGCCCTCAGGGCGAGAAAGGGCAATTTACGGGAATCGCAAAGCTGCGCCAGCCCGAATGTCTCCATATCGCACACAGGAAGCACCGTTCCGGGGACCACAAAGGGGACGATGTCCCGCTTCCTCATCCACTCCTTCATGGTGATGAACGTGCCGGCCCGAACAGGAAAGCGGGGGGCAAGCTTTTCGAACAGTTCCCTGTTATCCGGCAAGGAAAGCGTTTCAACCTTTTGTCCCTCGATGAGGCAGACGCTTGAAGCCCAGACCACGTCCCCTACGGATGCTTCAGGCGACAGGGCCCCGCAATACCCGAAGGACAATACTGCATCAGGCCTGTCGGCCTGGAGCAGGTGCAGGAGGACGCGCGCGGCGTTCCCGACCCCTATTCCGGTCTCTGCCATGGTGAGCTTGTGTGAGGGGTATGGGACGCGAAACGCCTTGAACGGGAGGCCGCTGACCCTTTCGCTCCGGCCCAGCATGGGCATTGTTTTTTTTGCCTCTCCGGGGAAAGCGAAAAGGAGTAGTAGTTTCATACATCCACATTTTACAATGTCCCGCCACTCGTTGCTACATTTTTCACGCCTATGACGACCCTTTCCATCTTGTTCCTTATTCTCATTGTTCCGGGCAGTCTTTACGCCCTCTTCTCGCTTCTGTGCGTTCTCGGTTTTTTCAAAGGCTCCGGCGGCCTCCGCAAGGACCTTGCCCCTGCAGGCCGGGAGCTTCCGGCCGTCTCTGTCCTGAAGGCCATAAAAGGCCTCGATCCTTCGTGCGCTGACAACCTCTCAAGCTTCTGCGCCCAGGACTATCCCCGCTATGAAGTGCTCTTTGGCTTCCGGGACCTTGATGATCCCGCCATCCCTGTTGCAGAGGCGATCACGGCCTCGGCCCCATGCGATGCCCGCGTGGTGGTGCGACATGGAGGCGAGGGAACGAACCAGAAGGCGCTCAACCTCCAGGCCCTGGCGGATGAGGCGCGCTACCCGATGCTCGCGCTGAGCGACAGCGATATGGTCGTCGACAGGCATTATCTGCGGCAGATAGTGGCTGAGTTCCAGGACAACGGCAAAACAGGGATCGTCACATCGCTCTATAAGATATCGCGCCCTGCCTCGTTCGGAAGCGCCCTCGAATCCCTGAATATCGCCCTTGACTTCATCCCTTCGGTGCTCGTTGCAAGGCGCCTAGAGGGCGTTACCTTCGGCCTCGGAGCTTCCATCCTTATATCCAGAGAGGCTCTCCATGATATCAGGGGGTTCGAAGCGGTCGCAGACTATCTTGCCGACGATTATCAGATCGGGTTCAGGCTCTGGAAGAAGGGCTACACAAATGTCATCAGCCGCTATGTGATCGAAAACCGTGTCGGGCCGATGAGCTTTGCGGGCCACCTCAAGCACCAACTGCGGTGGGCAAGGACGTACCGTGCGTCAAGGCCCTGGGGCTTCCTCGGGTACGGGATCACCCACATCTTCACCTTCGCTCTCCTGTTCTTTTGTATCAGGCCGGGCGCGGCCTCGGCCCTCACAGCAGCCCTTGTCCTTGCCTTCAGATACGCCCTTGCATTCGTCACATACAAAAAGGTGATCAGGACAAAAGGGTGGCTCAAAACCCTTTTTCTTCTCCCCTTGAAAGACGTCCTCAGCTTTCTTGTCTGGCTGTGGAGCTTCGCCGGCTCGACGGTGGACTGGAGAGGAAGCAGGTACCGCGTATTCCCGGGCGGCAGGATGGTGAAGGAGTGATGGCAAAAAGTTTCTCATGGCTCACAACAAGCCGGCAAGAGCAACAAAGGTTGAGCTACGAGGGGCGGTCCGCTATCCGTTTTAAAGCTTACCTAATACCGGCAAGCTGACGGTCTATATTTGATATGAGGTCACCAATTGTTTTTTGAAAAAACATCTTCCACATTTTCAAAAGCTTTTTCTCCACAAATATATTCATCAAGTACGAGACCATAAACACCAACAGAACTGTAACAATATATATAATGTACTTATTTTTCTCTGTCGCAAATTGAGAAATGAACATATAACCAAAATGTGCGTGGATAAGATATATGGGATATGAAAGATCGCCAAGCACCCTTGAACCATAAAGTTTTAAATCAGATCCTTTTTCAGAATTTACACATAAAAAGAATAGAAATAATATCGTTATAATAAGCGCTATAACAAGATCAGAATTCTTGCTTTTAACAACTGGCGGGGTATTGGCAATCGAAAAACTGATACAAAGAATAAGGCATATCAGGAGCGCAACGGCAAGTTTGGGAGTAAGGTTGTTCTTCATTATTGCCAAAATAGCGCCCGCAGCAAAATAACAATAATAACTATCTAAATAAGGCAAATGCTGT
>JAKQBZ010000086.1 GCA_029559435.1 Deltaproteobacteria bacterium
AAGTCTGTTTGTCCGTTTTGTATTAACGTTGAGCCGCTCTCATCGCCACACCCTGTTCTTCAGTATCCCTATCCCTTCGATCTCTACCTCTACCTCGTCGCCGGGCACGATAGGGCCAAACCCGGGCGACGTCATCATAACAGGAACGCCCCCCGGGGTTGGCCCTATCGTGCCCGGCGACGAGGTAGAGGTAGAGATCGAAGGGATAGGGATACCGAAGAACAGGGTGTGGCGATGAGAGCGGTTCAACGTTCTATGTTCAACGTTCAACGTTAAGATAAAACTGACAAACAGACTTGATGAACGCAATAAACTCAATAGAGGGGATAAAAGGAGTATCGCATGGATAACATCACCTTTGAAGACTTTCTTAAGACGGACCTGAGGGTAGCCGAGATCAAGGCCTGCGAGGACATTGAAGGGGCAGACAAGCTTTACAAGCTCACCATCGATGTCGGCGAAGAGCGCCTCATCGTGGCCGGCATCAAACAGTACTACACGAAGGAAGAGCTTATCGGAAAAAAGATCGCTGTTGTGACGAACCTTGAGCCGCGAAAGCTGAGGGGGATCATGTCGCACGGGATGCTCCTTGCGGCATCCAATGAAGACAAATCATCGGTAGTGCTGCTCACCCTTGACAGGACGATCCCCAACGGCAGTAAAATATCCTGAGATGCAGCTTACAGCAGACAGCCTTCAGCGATCAGCATCGATCATCGATCATCGATCATCGAGTACTGAGTATCGAGTGACAAGCATCCACGCTCAGCTCTCTGTAGCCTTTCCCCCTCACGCCTTACGACTTACGCCTCACGGATATTTTTCTGTATCCTGTGAGCTGTAAGCTGATAGCTGATATGATGCATAGCATATTCCTCTTTCTTGCGGGCACAGCCCTCTTTCTCCTGGGCATGCTGAAACTGAGCTCGCAGATGCAAAGCGTATTTAGCTCCCGCATCCGCGGATATATACGCTTCTCGGTAAGGAGGCCCTTCTATGGACTCCTTACAGGCCTTTTTACCACCATAATATTTCAAAGCAGCTCGGCGACAACGCTTCTTACCATGGGGCTTGTCAGCGCCGGCCTTGTCAGCTTTTATCATTCCCTGGGCATCGTACTGGGCGCCGACATAGGCACGACGCTGACCATACAGCTTGTCGTCTGGAAGGTGACCGACGCCTCGCCTCTCTTCCTCTTTGGCGGCATCATACTTTACTTTGTCGCAAAGGGGCGTCTGAAGGTCATTGGCGAGGCCCTCCTTTATTTCGGAATAATATTCTTCGGGCTCAGCCTTATCGGCGACGCTACAACACCGCTCAAAAACAGCACGTTGTTCACCCATTATTTCCTGAATACGCAAAATCCCGTTATGGGGCTTCTCATCGGTCTTGTCTTTACGTCCATCGTCCATGCATCCGCGATCCCCATCGGGGTGCTCGTCATTCTCGGCCAGCAGGGGCTCGTCTCGATCGACAACGCCATCCCGATCGTCATAGGCGCGAATATCGGCACAACCGCAACGGCGCTTATCGGGAGCTTTGCCAGCGATCTGAACGGCAGAAGGACCGCGCTCGCCCACCTTCTCTTTAAATGCGCCGGGGCGCTTGTTTGTTTCGTCTTGCTCCCGCTGTTCCTGTCGGTCCTGAAGGCGCTATCGTCCAGTATTGCCCAGCAGGTGGCCATCGGTCATTTCCTCATCAATTTCATCGTGGTGTGTTCGTTTATCTTCGTCCTCACGCCTTTCTCCCATTTCGTCTGCAAGATCATTCCCGGCGAGGAAAAGGTGCTCCCGCTCTGGCCGGAGTTCCTCGACGCCAAGTCCCTTGCCAACCCCGATAATGCCCTGGCCTGCGTTAAAAAGGAGCTGAGCCGGGAGATCACGCTGGCCCAGAGCATGCTGAAGGAAAGCCTTGGCCTTGCCTACGAATACAAAGAGAGCAGGCAGCGCAATATTATGTATATGGAGCTTGTCATGGACAACCTCCAGGCAGAGATCACAAAGTACCTCTGGGGCATTTCCTGCGGCGAGCTTTCCCATCCCCTGACGAAACGCCTCTTTGCCTTTTCTTCTTTTGCCTATGACATTGAGCGGATGGGCGACCGCTCCGTCAACCTCGCAGAGCTGGCCGAACAAAAATACAAGCGAAAGGCGCATTTTACCGAGGCAGCGAAGGAAGAGCTCCGAGAGATCGGGAACCTCGTGATGGAGAACCTTTCAGACGCGGCGTCGCTTATAGAGCGCAAGGACCTTCCGCGCATACGAGTTGTCTTTGAACGGGAGCGCAGGGTCGACGTCAAGATAAAAAATGCCATCGGCAACCACATGGAGCGTTTCTACAAAAAGCTCTGCGTTGCCGAGGCCGGCCCCATCTACGTGGACATGCTC
Organism: Deltaproteobacteria bacterium; assembly: GCA_029559435.1. Lineage (GTDB taxonomy): Bacteria > Desulfobacterota > Syntrophorhabdia > Syntrophorhabdales > Syntrophorhabdaceae > UBA5609. The sequence continues at coordinate 2,388 of JAKQBZ010000086.1, forward strand.
GTCAACCTCGAGAGGATATCAGACCGCTGCCGCCTCATCGCCGAGCTCGTAAACGGCTTAGATGAAGAATAACCTTTGCTACCGCGGCACGGGTTTTCGTGATATAATAAATAGCATATGGTAAATCCTAAATTCGAATATCGAAGCACGAAACAAATGAGAATGTTCAAAATTCAAAACACAAGAAGACATGTATCTGTTTTGAACGTTTGATATTTGAATTTTGATATTGTTTCGAATTTAGATATTAGGATTTCGTGCTTGAAAGGAGGTATCCATGGCAGAGGCAACAGTAAAAATAGAAGGCATGAGCTGCCAGCACTGCGTGATGGCCGTCAAAAAGGCGCTCGGCGTCGTGCCTGGCGTTGTCGCAAGCGACGTCCGGATCGGAAGCGCGACCGTGCAGTACGACGACGCAAAAACGCAGCAGAAAGACATCGAGACGGCTATAGAGAAGGCGGGATATAAAGTAACAAAATAATGGGAGCCGGTTGTCATTGCGAGCCCGCAGGGCCTGGCAATCCCATACAATAGATCGCCACGCCACTTCGCTCCTCGCGAAGACAACACGTTTTGAACATTTGATATTTGAATTTTGATATTGTTTAGTATTTAGAAATTAGGATTTCGAATTTATCCCTAAGGAATGTGGTATGGATGAGATAATTGCGGCGATCAAGGATGGCGGCAACATCGAGAAGCAGGCGGCTGCCTTTTTGTTGCTCACTAAGGAGGACAAGGTCGCCGTCCTGGAAAAGGTCAGCGGCATAAAGTCAGAGTCCTCCGGGCAGTTTCTCAACGCCGCATATTCCGGCGAAAAGGACAAGGACGTCCTGAAGGCCATGCGGAAGGCCCTCTTCCGTCTCAAGTCGGCCGGCATCAAGGTCGAAGAACCGAAGGCAGCCGGCGAGCCGGCCCTCAGAA
>JAKQBZ010000120.1 GCA_029559435.1 Deltaproteobacteria bacterium
TCCACGGAGACATGAGCCAGAGGGAGAGAAACACGGCTCTCGGTGCTCTCAGAGGCGGCCGCGTGAATATCCTCGTAGCAACAGACGTAGCCGCAAGGGGCCTCGACATCGATGCCGTCAGCCACGTCATCCAGTTCGGTCTGCCCCAGAACCTCGAATCCTTCGTCCACAGAAGCGGAAGGACGGGGCGCGCAGGACATGAGGGAAGCAACATGCTCCTGCTCACGGCACGCGAGGCGAAACAGTTCAGATACATGGCTTCCAATGCCGGATCTAAGATGAAGATGGAATGGATCCCAGCACCCGACGCTCTTGAGATAGAGGGACAGGCCAGGATCCGTTTTGAAAAGACACTGCTCGAGCATGCGCTCGAATCTGATGAATTCCAGTCATGGGCCGAGGATATCCTTACCCGCGATGAAGCGATGATGCTCGTCTCGGGGCTGCTTGCCAAGGCATACGGGGATCAGCCTTCCGGATATTCGATCAGGACCGATGTAGAGGCTGAGATGAACAGGGAAAAATCAAGAAACGACAAGGGCCGCCAGGGAGCGGGCGCCTCATCCGGCAGGGCTTCGGACGGCAGAAAAGACAGGAGCGCAAGGCCTACGATGGGCGGAGGCCTGATGGTACAGTTCTCTGAAGGCCGCGAAGACGGATGGGAAGTGGGAGCGCTTCTTGGACTCATGTGCCGCTGCATAGGGGTCGGAAGGGAAGACGTAGGCAATATCAAACTGCGCGACAACAGCGCATCTATCGAACTTTCTGCCAAAGGCGCCGCCCTCTTTGAATCAAGGAAAGAGCGGCTCGCCAGGGAGGGGCTCAACGTCACCTCTGTAAGGAAGATAGAATCCAGGCCCTATGAGTCCGACCGCAGGGACGGAAGCAAAGGCAGGGGCGAAAGCAGGGCACCGTACCGCGACCGCAGACCCTCCGGCACAAGGGAAAGAGATGCCGACCGTCCAAAGAGAAGACGCATAGTCAAGTAACCGTACTCTGAAAACAAGATCAAAAGCTGCCCGCCAAAAACTCTCAGCGAGTATTTGGCGGGCACTGTTGTTTTTTTATGCTATACTTTCAAATCATCAAAATAATTTTAAATGATTTGTTTTTGTAAGTATTGAGGGGGGTATTCCGATGATACACAATATAGCTTTAGCAGGATGCGGCAACGTAGGGACTGCGCTTCTTGAGATCCTGAACGAAAAACGGATGGAACTGTCTGAAAAATACGGGTTCAATTTCAGAGTAACGCTGATAACCGACCTTATGAAGGGCACTGTCCTCGACCCCGAAGGGCTTGACCTGGAAAAAATCGTAGAGAACCTTAAGGAAGGAAAGGGATTCGATCCTTTCCCCAAAGGGGAGGGCACTTTCGGAGAACTGCTCGAGAAGTCGCGCGCAACGATGCTCGCGGAAGCCACCCCTACAGATCTGAAGACAGGAGAACCGGGCCTGTCGCATATCAGAGCGGCCCTCTCAAGAGGGATACATGTCACGACCACCAACAAGGGACCGGTAGCGGTAGCCTTTGACGAACTCAGCACTCTTGCAGACACCTGCGGTGCGAAATTCAGGTACGAAGGAGTCGTGATGAGCGGAACACCCCTCATCCAGATGCTCCGTTCCGGAATGGCCGGATGCACCATCCTGAAACTCGAGGGGATACTGAACGGGACCACAAACTTCATACTGACAAAAATGAGCAACGAAGGTTCATCATACGCCGAAGCCCTCGAAGAGGCAACTTCCCTCGGCTATGCCGAAGCCGATCCTTCGGGCGACGTCCTGGGCTGGGACGCAGCCGGAAAGGTCTCCATCCTTGCAAAGGTCATCTTTGGCAAGGACATCCCGGTAACTGAGGTGGAAAGACAGGGAATAACAGGGGTCACCCCGGAAAATATCAAAGAGGCCTTTGACAACGGCTACACAGTAAAGCTGATCGCTGGACTGAACTGGATAAACGGGATCCTTTACGCGTATGTGACACCAAAGGAGATCCCTCTTTCACATCCTCTTGCTTCCATCAGGGGAGCAACGAACGCAGTTACGATCACCAGCGACAACCTGGGAGAGGTCACGCTGATAGGTCCGGGGGCCGGAAGGCGTGAGACCGGGCAGGCCCTTCTCACGGACCTGATAGCGATGTGCCGGTACTGAGCAGGAAAAATCAACGCATCAGGACACATAATAAAACGATCAATAATAAAAAGAGAGGACCCGTATGAAGGATCCTCTCTATTTTTATTGCTGATAAATGTTATTGAAGCGTTACTTCCTAAGTTCGCCCGATTTGATCTTTGAGTCAAAATCGGCA
>JAKQBZ010000132.1 GCA_029559435.1 Deltaproteobacteria bacterium
ATTGCGATATGATTTTTAGTATATAGTATATCGTATATCGTATATCGTAAAAAAACCTTAGAGGGTGCTTTTGCAGTTCACTATATACTATCTACGATATACTATATACGCATTAAGATATACGGTCTGCTATGACCCGCATTCCCGTTCGGAGGGATAGAAATAGTTTGACTCTCCTATCTGTTTGTAGTATTGAAATATGCCATGCTGCCTTTGAAAAGAATGAAAAGCATCGTCCTTCCCGCTTTTCTGGTATTTTTCTCTCTCATAGCCTTTCTTCCCGCTACGCAGGCTGCTGAAGAGGACAACGGCCAGAAAGAGCTGATCGTTGCAAAAACATTCGAGTACCTGAAAGATAAAAAGGCCAGGGGAAGCGACGAAAAGCTCAGGGCCATCGCCGGCAGCGTCTACGACGAGTCGCAAAGATACGATATAGACTACAGGCTTATACTTGCCGTCATGAAGGTCGAGAGCAATTTCAGGAACGATGCGATCTCCCGAAAGGGTGCGCGCGGACTCCTCCAGATAAAGCCATCCCTCGCGAGGCATATCTCCAGGACCTCTGACATATCCGTAAAGAGCGCCAAATGCCTCCACGAACCTGAAAAGAACATCAAGATCGGCGTCAACTATCTTTCAAGGCTTATAGAGAGGTTCGAGAATATCTATACGGCCCTCCATGCATACAATGTCGGGCCGAGAAAGGCAAAACGCTACACCTCCGGTGATGAGGACGGGGTGCCGAACAACCGTTTCACAAAGAAGGTTATGAAGGAATACCGGCAGATCGCCGATACCCTGCCCGAACCTGAGACAGAGTAAACCCGCAAATCCATGAGTCGTGAACTGTGGGGTGTAAGAGGCTAAACCGCCTAACGCCTCACGCATTGATTTTTCGTATATCGTAGTTCGTATATAGAAAAGATTCTCTTGCCGTTTACGATATACGGTCCGTTTATTCCGGAAAGATCTTTCCGGGATTGAGGATGTTGTTGGGGTCGAAAAGCTCTTTGATCCTCTTCATCGTCGCGATCACCTCGGGGGAAAGCTCCATTCCGAGATAGGCCGACTTCGAGGTCCCTATGCCGTGTTCGCCGGAGAGCGTGCCGCCGAGCCTTATCGTCTCTTCGAACAGGGCCTCCACTGCCTTTTCCGCCCTCTCCCTGTCCTCCGGCGTATCCTTGATCATAATGCTCACGTGAAAATTGCCGTCCCCCGCATGGCCAAAGCTCAGGATAGGCACGCCGAACCTCTTCTCCATCTCTTCAAGCGCCCTGATGAGCGTCGGTATGTGAGACCTTGGGACTACAACGTCCTCGGCAATCTTGACCGGATTAAGATTGTACGTTGCCTGGGAAAGGACCCGCCTTGCCTGCCAGAGCCTGTCGGCCTCCTGCGGGTCTGCGGTCACGTCGCACCGGATCGCCTTTTTATCGAGGACAATTTTTCTGACCTTCTCTACCTGCGGCTGGATCGATTCCCTGTCGCCGTCAACCTCGATGAGCAAAAGCCCGCCTATGCCTTCAGGCAGGCCCATCGGAGATGCCTGTTCACTGCATTTTATCGATGCCTTATCCATGAACTCTATCGTCGAAGGCACGACCTTTGCGGCTATGATCGCCGAAACTGCCGACGCAGCGTCTTCGACCTCCTGGAAAAGGGCAAGGATCGTGGCCTTTGCCTCCGGCAGCGGGATAAGCTTCATGGTGATCTTCGTGACGATGCCGAGCGTTCCTTCGCTCCCTACAAAAAGGCGCGTCAGGTCGTAACCGACGACGCCTTTCATGGTCCTTACCCCTGTCTTTATGATCTCTCCCGTTGGCTTCACCACCTCAAGGCCGAGAACATAATCCCTCGTGACGCCGTATTTCAACGAATTTGGGCCGCCTGCGCACTCAGCAACATTCCCGCCTATGCTCGAATACTTGAATGAAGCCGGGTCGGGCGGATAAAAGAGTCCCTGCTTCGCCATCTCCTGCTGCAGATCAAAGGTAATAACGCCCGGCTCTACGGTAACGGTAAGGTTCTCCGTGTCGACCTCAAGAATGCGGTTCATTCTTGTAAAGACCAGCACAACCCCTCCATAGACCGGTATGGAGCCGCCGGTCAGCCCTGATCCCTGGCCGCGCGGTATCACGGGAAAACGATGCCGGTTCGCAAGCTTCAATATCTTCGATACGTCATCCGCAGAGGATGGAAAAACCACAAGGTCAGGGATCACCCCTTCGTTCCTTGCGTCATAGGAGTAGCACTTTCTCTCCTCCGGCGAGGCCAATACATTCTCTTTCCCGACAATCCTCATTATCTCTTCAATAATCTTATCTTCCATATAAATCCACCAATAAGTAACAAGCTAACAGCTAACAGCATTCAACACGCGCTTTTGCTGTCAGCTGTTAGCTGAGAGCTGTTAGCTATTCTTTAAACACCGCTCCCGTTGCCGCCGAAGTGACGAGCTTCGCGTAACGCGCCATGTAGCCCTCTTTGA
>JAKQBZ010000133.1 GCA_029559435.1 Deltaproteobacteria bacterium
CCAGGAAAGGCAAGGGTTGGTCGCGTTGATCAACCACATCCCTATTTGTAAGAGGCCAAGCCCGGCAAGATCTTTCAAGGCGTAACATGAAGCGCAGAACGTGGTTGAATAAACTCCTGCCTCTCTTTGTTGAAACAGCAAGAGAGAAGCCCCGCGATATGCTCTACATCGCCCAGGAAACGCCCCCGCCTTCCACAATCCTGATGCTCGGGATCCAGCACGCATTTGTGGCGCTCATGCTGGTAGTATACCTGGTGATCGTCAGCCAGGATATAGGGCTAGAAGGCGTCCAGCGAAGAGGATTTGTGTCGATGGGCATTGTGGTGATGGGCATCGGTACTCTGCTGAACAGCCTTACCACCCGGATCAGCGCCGGACATCTGCTTGTCCTTATACCCAGCCCGGTCACAATGGTGGTTTTCATCCCCGTCGTGATGACGTTCGGGCTAAGCGCCGCCTCTGGCGGCCTGCTGCTGTCAGGCTTCATTGTCTTCCTCATGGGCCGTTTCCTGCCTAATTTGCGGGTCCTCTTTCCGCCAGAGGTCACCGGAGTTTTGCTGGTGCTTTTAGGAATATGTTTGCTGCCCGGGGGCGTGCGGCGGTTTATAGGCCTGAGAGAAGGGATCGCCTTCTTCAACACGGGTTCAGTGATCATCGCCCTTTGCACACTGGGAACTATCACGGCGATCTCCGTCTGGTCTTCGGGGCGTATCCGGGTATTTGCCCTTATCATCGGCGTCGCCGTTGGTTTGCTGATTGCGTTTCTGACCGGACACTTCAGCGCCGCTGAGCTGACTGCCGTGGCGGGACAGCCCCTGTTTGCCATACCCTTTGAGGACTACAGGCCGCCTTTTCCCACATGGGTTCCCGGTGCGATCATTCCGCTGGTTTTGACGCTGCTCATCAGCGCGGTGGACGGGATTGGCTGCGGTGTAATAGCTGACAGGATGAACGACAAACAATGGCGGCGCCCCGATCTGCCCATGATCGGCCGGCTGCTGAACACGATGGGCATTTGTAATGCCATAAGCGGACTGACAGGAACGCTGACGGTCGCCTGTTCATCGGCCAACCTGGGCCTCATGCACACAACCGGTGTATCGTCCCGGCGAGTAGGGGCTGCGGTTGGCCTGATGCTCATCCTGGCTGCGTGTATCCCTAAGATCAGCCTGTTCATTATTCTTTTGCCGAGCGCGGTCATCGGGGCAATTCTGGTCTACACGGCCGCCTATATGATCGTCTCTGGAGCGGAGCTAATTATGTCGAGGCTGCTTAACAGCCGGAGGCGGGCGACCGTCGGGCTTGGCCTGGCTGCGGGTATTGCGGTATTGATAGTTCCGGAGCTGACCGCGACGATGCCCTTAGCGGTTAAACCAATTCTGGGCTCGGGGCTTCTGGTCGGGGTCGTGTTCGCCATCGTTTTGAATCTCATCTTTCGTATCGGCGTTTCCCGGTATGGAGAGATCGATCTCGACCCGCAGAGGCCAGCGATACAGGCGATGCGGTTCCTGGAAGAAAACGGAGCAGATTGGGGGGCGAGGAGGGACGTCATCGGACATGCAGGCATAGCCGTGGGCGAGGCGCTGGAGACTCTGCAGGGGGCCGGGTTGAGCCAGGGGCCTATGCATCTGGCGGCAGCCTTTGACGAATACAGGCTGATATTGACCCTTGACTACCCCGGGCGGGGGATTCGTCTGGCCGAAGAATCTTCCGTTGATCTGCAGGCGCTTCTGGATGAAGAGCATGACGACAAGGCGCTGGATGAAGCTATGGCCGTGGTATCGGCAGGGCTGATCCGCAACATGGCAGACCAGATCGAATGCAGCGAGCGCAACGGATGGGGTCGCATTCGGCTGATCTTCAACCATTAGCCACTTTCTGGTCTATCATGATCTGTTGCGGGAATAGTGGGGGATCGCCATAAATACAAATATGCCCGCGGCGATCAAGATCAGAAAAACGCTGTAGCGGTACATCGCTTCGAGAGATACTTTATCGAGAAGGAAGCCGATCACAAGCGACCCGGCCCCAATGCCAAGATCATAGGAAAACAAGTAGGTGGAGTTGGCTGCGCCCCTTTCACCGGATCTGACCATGCTGTTCACGGCAGCCTGGCATGTCGGCATGAGTATTCCAAAGCCAAAACCGTTGATCATGCCTGCTATGAGGAAATGAGCGGGGTCCATCGCGTACCCGAGCCACAGCATTCCTGCGGCTATCAGCGCGAGGCCGGCCAGTATGAGCTGCGAAACGTGGCCTTTATCAAACAGCCTGCCGGCGAACAGCCTGGAAACAATTATGGTTATTGCAAAAAGGACGAAGAACATCCCGACATTAGGAAAACCCTTTTGCGTTGCGTAAATGCTGACGAAGACAATGATCGCACCGTATGCGATCATGATAAAGAACATGCAAAAGGAGATGGGGAAGGCCTTCTTATGAAACAGGCTGGGAAGGGAGAACCTCTTTCTCGCCGCCTCCTTTGAGGGCGTTCTTGCGCAGAGGGCGCCCAGCACAGAGAGGAAAGAGATGCCAAGGAGCGCATAGAACATCCCCTTTGGGCCATGGCGCTCGAGCAGCTCCAGGCCGAAGACCGGGCCCAGTGTCATCCCTACAGGAATGGTCAATGCGTACACCCCTATGCCCTGTCCCATTTGCGAAGGAGGTACGGTATTGGCGGCAATCGTCACATTTGAAGTGCTGGAGATGCCGAACATGATGCCATGTAAAAATCGTATCAGGATCATGCCTGAAACTGTGCAGGCCAGAGGATAGGCGCCATAGCTGACGGTGATTACAGCAAGGGAAATGACCGACACCGCATACCTGTTGTAGTTGTCTGCCAGATAGCCGGCAATGAGGCGCACAAGGATCACCGAGACGGAGAAGGCCGCTATTATCAGCCCGACGCTGCTGCTGCTGAACTTCAGATTTTCTAAAAGGTACAGCGGCAGCGTCGGCAGCAAAGCGAAATGCACCCAGGAGCTGAATAAGGTTGAAGAGGTGATCGCTATAAATTCTTTTGACCAGAGTTCTTTCTGCATTGACGGTCTGTGGGAATATTCCTTAATCTTTCATGAAGAATTTTCTTAGCTTTTGTATCATGAGGGTTTTTATAAGTCAATGAGCTTCAGTAGAACCTATATTCGAGGGACAGGGAGATGCTCTTCTGCGCCGACCAGACCTTGACCCCGTCCCCCCAGCTCATATCGATGCCAAAGGGTCGGTTCAGAAGACGATGCGAGCCGGTGGTGCTGATGCGGAGATAATCAAGGTCAACGCCGAGGAAAAGGTTTCTCGACAACCCCTTTTTCAGGCCGATCGAAGCGTGCCAGGCGTGGCCGTAGGTGTCCTCGCAGGTGAACCGGTTGCCCGGCCTGAGCAGGTGCTTGTCCTCGTTGGCGCCTTCCACGTAGGCTATGTCGAACTGAGCGGTCAGCTTCAGGTCCTCTATCCCGATGTATTGACCTGCATCGATGCCCGACCGCACCCCTATAAAGTACTGCCAGTATGTCTGCTTGAAGCGGATAGTGTTTGACGGCAGCAGATCATCGGGCGCGCCGCCCGTCAGGTCGTACTGTATGCCGTTGTGGGCAACAAGGCGGAGGTGCTGATAACGCATGCCCACAACAGGGCGCAGGCTGAGCCATCGGGGCAGGCGAAGCCAGTCGGAGACCTCCATATCAACGTCGGCGCCGGCCATGTAGCCCGGCTCCATGCGGCACCTCGACGCGCTGTAGGTGGTCAGAAAATCGGGGTTGTTGGTGTCCCAATCAGAGTCGTACATCCGTCCGCCGGCATCCCCCCGGGAGTTCGTGAGCACTTCAATGCCCATGGAGAACCGGGGGAAGCTCGCCCTCAGCTCACCTCCCGCCCACCATGAGTCCAGGGGAAATTCCAGCCTGCTGATAGGGGCCACATTCGGAGGAAAGGGATCGCCGAACTCGTAGGATGTGTGGCTGTTGTCCAGGCGCTTGACCTTGACTCCAAGGGAGAGGTATTTCGACAGCCGGACAGCCTCTTCTTTTTCAAAGGCGTGCGCTATCGGATCGATCGCCGGGAGGACAAGGAAGAAGGCGAGGCAGAAGAGGCCGTGCAAGGCCCGCAGGAGAGGTATTTTCATGGGTAGAATGATAGCACGGGGTTGGCGCCTGTGCCAGATAAAAAATGGCCTTCTTATGGCGCTGCCTTGCCCTTTTTTCTTACATAAAACTGGAAATAGGCGAGGTTGACAAGGCATACCGCGGCCATGCAGAGAAACATTACGGGGTAGCCTGTAAAGGGGACGATAATGCCCATGGCCACGGGCCCGACGGCCAACCCCAGATCCATGATCGCCCGGAGGGTCCCGATGGCGGTGCCGCCGGAAGAGCCCGCATAATCAAGGGCATATGCCATGGAGGCAGGAAAGAAGAATGCGCTTCCCGTCCCCCAGGTCAATCCCGCGAGAATGAACATCGGAAGATCTTCTGAAAAAGAGAGCATGACCACGGAGACCATTGATGTAAATGTGAAGATCATGATAAGCCTTTCTTTGTTGTAGACATCCATGATCTTCCCTCCCAGGACCCGGCCCACGATGAGCATTACGGCAATAGCGGAAAAGAAATGCCCGGGGTTCTTTATCCCGCAGTTCACTGCATAAAGGGGCACAAAGGCTATGAGGGCCCCCCAGACAAAGCTATACAGAAAATTCGTTACAGCAGGGACAAGGATCTTCAGGTCAAAAAAAGAGCTGCTGGCGGCGGGGGCATCCTGGCCGGGCACAGCGCTATCCTGTTCTTTTAAGGTGCACGAGCAGAAAAAGGCGCACAGCGCCAGCCCTGTGCAGGTCAAAAAGAGAAGGGTAAAGCTGTACCGGTTGATGAGGAACATGCCGAAAGAGGGGGCTACAACCAGCGCGAGGGTTGGCGCAAGCAGGAGGTAGCCAAAGCCCTTCGCCCGGTATGCCGGCGGTATAACGCTGACGATCAATGCAAGGACGGTCGTATCGACAAAGGAGAAGGCGACCCCCTGAAAGAGCCTTATGGCGAAAAAGGGCCAGAAAGGGCGAAGGACGATGCAGGCAAGGAAACAAGCAGCAGCGAGCAGGGAGCCGAACATCATAACGCTTTTTTTTGAGTACTTCAGCAGCGCCCTGCCTACGAGGAACCGGGAAACGAGCGAAGAAGCGGCGAAAACGCCGATGAGCACGCCTATCTCCGTCTCGTTGGATCCCAACTTTACAAAGAAGATGGGAAGGGTGGGGATGAGGGCATGGTTGGCAGCGATAGAAACAAATAATATGAGGAACCCGAGAATAAATTCGCGGGTCAGCATATTTTGCGTCGTACTTCGGGGGGCGCTCCCTTCGCTGTGCATGGCACCATAGTATTCCACACCACTGAAGAATCTTTCAACAAATTTGATCGCCGCGCTCATTGAGAGTCAAAATAAGATTTGTCATCTTTGCGCAATAGCGTTAATATAAAAGCCTATGCTGGCCGGCACTATAGAAGAATTGGAAAAGATAAAAAAAGAATGCAGGCGCATGTCGAACAAGAAGTCCCTGCTGTCGGCGGCAGCCTCAGCCGTGCCCGTCCCTCTTGCCGATATCGCCACCGACGTTGTCCTTTTGAAGCAGATAATACCGGCGATCAGCGAGAAGTTCGGCCTGTCAAAAGAGCAGATAGATGAATATAATCCGCAGATAGCTATTTTTATATACGATATTGCGAAGAGGCTCGGAACGAATCTGATCGGCAGGTACATCACGAAAGAGTTGATGATGCAGGCCCTGAAGAAGGTAGGGGTCCGCCTGACTGCAAAGCAGGCGGCGAGGTATGTCCCCATCGTCGGGCAGGCGGTATCTGCCGGCATAAGCTATACGGCAATGAGGATGATCATCAATGCCCATATTGGCCAATGCTACAAAGTCGTGAAGGCTGTTATTGAGGCTGACAGGGCATGATCTCATCCGAAGCCGGCGATAAACAGAAACCGAAAAAGATCACCCCCCTTGACCTGGTCAGGGCGGCCGCCACCGTCGTTGTTTTCGGCATCCCCTTGGTGGCAGGCGCTGCGGCCGTACTCGGCTATGGCGCATACAAGGCATTTAAGAAGCTGAAGCGATGAAAGTCTACTTCGCACATCCCTGCTTCAACGATGCGCAAAAGGCCTTCAAGGCAGAATTTCTCGATAGGCTCTCCTCCGCCTTAACCCACAGGCAGGACATACTTATCGTCGACCCCTTCAGCCATACCCCGAACATAGAGGGGGATCCGGAGGCAAAGCTGCAAATGGCGGAGAGCGTCAAGATCGAGTGCATAGGGCTCCTGGAAGAATGCGATATTATCATTGCCCTCGTTGACGGAGATGATACGGGCGTCGCCTTTGAGGCAGGGTATGCCCATGCGGTGAATAAGCCGGTGGTGCTGGTTTCTCAGAAAAGCTGCTCGGCAGCGAACGCCATGATGCTCGGGGCGGCGAAGGCGGCGGTCGACAATATCCTGGAAAAAGAGCAGATGGAGAGATTGGCCGGCATGCTGGAGCGGTTTGACGGGCCGCAAGGATGATCTGACATGGAAAGCGCCCGGTTACGTCATATCTACAGTAAATTGCAAAAATTCCTGGGCGGCCCGCGGGAGGTCTATCTCGTACAGTCGATCGAGGCGCAAACGCTTCTGGCCTGCGAAGAGGATGCCGTCATCGGGCGATATGACGCGTCCACCTCACGCTTCGGCTGCGGCATCCGTGAGGGCTCGTTCAAGACGCCTCCCGGCATCCATCGGATCAAAGAAAAGATCGGGGCGGGCGCCCCTGCAGGACGCATCTTCAAGGACCGCATAGACACGGGAATGGACTGCGATCAGGGCCAGGCCGGGGACAACCTGGTGCTTACCCGCATCCTGAGGCTGGAAGGCCTTGAGGAGGGGATCAACAAGGGCGGCGGGGCGGATTCCTGGGAGCGGTGCATCTATATCCACGGCACCAACCGGGAGGGCCTGGTGGGAACCCCCTTGTCCCATGGGTGCATAGCCTTGAGAAATGAGGATATCATCCGCCTCTTTGAGATCGTCAGGGAAGGCACGGTCGTATACATCGACCCCCCGCCTTTTGCGGTAGGCGGGAGGAGGTGCCGGAGCATCCACTTTACCGGCATCTTCGGCAGCGGCATGAGCGCGCTGGCGCAGTATCTGCGGTTCCAGGGGATCGAGGCCTCCGGCTCCGACCGCCTGCTCGGCAGCGAGGATACGGCCTCCATGCGGGGCATGCTTGAGGGGCTCGGATGTGCGATCGCCGGCCAGGACGGCTCAGGCATCGGCGCCTATACCGATGCGGTCTGCGTCTCAACGGCAATAGAGGAATCGAACCCCGACATCGCTGCTGCCCGCGCGGCAGATCTTCCGGTCGTGCACCGCTCCGACCTGCTTGCCGCGATCGTCGCCTCAAAGATGACGATCGCAGTGGCCGGCACAAGCGGCAAGTCGACGGTGACGGCGATGATATTCGAGTTCCTGACGGCATGCGGGAAGTCGCCCTCCCTTATAAGCGGCGCTCCTCTGCGGCGGCTCGAAAAGCAGGGGATGATCGGCAACGCATTCAGCGGCGGCTCCGACCTCTTGGTCGTTGAGGCCGACGAGAGCGACGGGACGCTGGTCAAATATTCCCCGGAGTTTGCCGTTGTGCTCAATGTGTCGAAGGACCACAAGGAGATCGACGAGATAAGGGGGCTTTTCGAAACGCTCATTTCGCGATCGGCGTGGGCTGCAACCAACTCGGACGACCCGATCCTTTCGGCGCTGCCCGCAACAATGAGATTCGGCAGGAACAGCTTCGCCTCGTGGCGGCCTGACAGCGAGCAGCTTCTGCCGACCTCGGTGAAGCTTTTTCGCAGCGGCATTGAATATCACCTGCCCCTTCCGGGAGAGCACAACCTTGAGAACCTCCGCGCGGCGCTTTGCGTCTGCGAGCATATGGGCTGCGGCGGGCCTGCCCTTGCCGACGGAGTGAGAAATTTCGAAGGAACGGCGCGGCGCTTTGAAATAACCGCAACGGCGCAGGGCGTGTACGTGGTCGATGATTTTGCGCACAACCCGGCAAAGATAGCGGCGGCGGTGAGCGCCGCGCGGGGCCTCTCGGGCCGCATCATCGCCGTGTACCAGCCGCACGGGTTCGGCCCGACGCGGTTCCTGAAGGACGAATACATAGCGGCATTCCGGACCGTCTTCCGGCAGAACGATTCGCTCTACCTTTTGCCGATCTATTATGCAGGAGGCACCGCGCAAAGGGACATCAGCGCGGAAGACATCATAGAGGGGCTCGGCCCCGTATCGTTCCGTGCCCAGGCGGTAAGGGGCCGCGACGAACTGCTGGCCGCGCTGAAGGCAGACGCGAGGCCGGGCGACTGCGTGCTTGTCATGGGCGCCCGCGACCCGTCCCTGTCTTCCATGGTGAGAAAAGTAGCAGACTTGTGGATGCACTCATGAATGTAGGACGCGGCTGGCCGCTCATTGAGGACGCCAGGCATTCCACTGCATCGCGAAAGTTATATCTGAAGCATTAATCATTCAAAATATCGATTTGACTAATAATGGAAATGGATGTAAAAAACATTCCTGTCATGGTTAACATGCGGTCCGCTGAGAGTGATCAGGAGAAAAATAAAGAGGGGTATATTCAGCCATGGAAGCGCTCATTGACGATAAATACGCCAACAACCCGAACGAAAGGGTGCTCGATTCTGTTATCGGTAAGAGAAATGCCGGTGCGCCTGTAGTTGGAATGTACTGCGGCTATGCCCCTGTCGAGCTTATCCGGGCGGCCGGCGCGGTGCCTGTCTTTCTCTGTGCCTTTTCAAGAAAATCGATCCCGGAAGCGGAGACGGTCCTCCCCTCGAACCTCTGCCCCCTCATCAAGTCGAGCTTCGGGTTCATAAAGACGGACACCTGCCCCTTTTACGCCCTCTCTGGGGCGATAATCGGTGAGACCACCTGCGACGGGAAGAAAAAGATGTTCGAGCTTATCAGGCACATCAAGCCCACGCACATCATGGACCTGCCGCAGCTTCCAGACGAAGAGGAGGCGCTGGGGAACTGGACCGTCATGGTGCACAAGCTGAAGGCCTTCCTGGAGAGGACCTTCGGGGCGGAGATAGCCGACGCCCGCATTGAGTCAGAGATAAAGGAGACGAACGACAAGAACCGCATTATGAACGATTTTTTCTCCTATGCGGCGCACTCCCCTCCGCTCATAAGCTGGAGCGAAATGTATGAGGTGATCGGCCTTGAGATGGTCTCGAACAGCGATGAAATGCGGCTGCTGCTCAAGGGCATTATGATAAAACTCCGCGAACGATTAAGAAAAGGAGAGCATTCCGGCAACGGGCATTCGCCGCGCGTCCTTGTCAGCGGTTGCCCGGTAGGAGGCGACGCTGCGAAGATATTCAGGGTGATCGAGGGGGCAGGAGGGGTTGTGGTCGCGATGGAGGCATGCAGCGGCATGAAGGGATATTCAATTGAAATTGAAGAGGGCACCGGCGACCCGGTCGCCGCCCTGGCGCGGGCATACCTTAAAATACCCTGCTCGTGCATGACGCCGAACCAGCGTCGATTCGATGCGATCGATGCGATGATCGGCCGATTCAGGCCCGACGCTGTCATAGATGTAATTCTTCAGGCCTGCCACTCCTATAACATAGAGTCGTACAGGATCGAACAGCACGTGCGCAGCAAACACCGCCTGCCCTTCCTGAAGATAGAAACAGATTTCACGGAGAGCGATGTGGGCCAGATCCGGACGCGCGTGGGGGCCCTTTTTGAAAACCTATAAAGATAAATACACACGTATAATAAGGAGGAGTCGATGAAAAGAACAGGTATTGTTTTGTTGATAGCGGTCTTTTGTTCCGCCCTTTGCTGGTTGCCCCTCTCTTTTGCAGGACCCATTGATGCATTCAAGGGAGAAAAGGGGATCGTGAAGATATCG
>JAKQBZ010000134.1 GCA_029559435.1 Deltaproteobacteria bacterium
GAAGGGGTTTTCCTTTTCCATTATAGGGTACGGCGCAATCATGCAGATGAAAATGGAAAAGGAAAACCCCTTCAGGGCATACGTGGAGCCCATCATGAGCGCGGCAGAAAAGGCGGCCAACCTTACCCAGGGCCTTCTTGCCTTCAGCAGAAAACAGCTCATAGCCCCCAGGCCGATCAATATCAACTCCGTTGTCAGGGATTTTGAAAAACTTATTAAAAGGCTCATCGGCGAAGACGTGGAATTGGTGACTTCATTCAGCAAAGAGGATCTTACGGTCTTTGCAGATTCAGGCCAGATCGGGCAGGTCCTTATGAACCTCGCAGCAAATGCGAGGGACGCTATGCCGGGAGGCGGAAGGCTCAGGATCGCGACATCTGCCGCCGTGATAGATGATGCGTACATCAAGGCGCACAATTATGGAAAGCCCGGTAAATTTGTCCTCACCGTTCTCTCGGATAATGGGGTCGGCATGAGCAAAGAGGTTTCCGAAAGGATCTTTGAGCCCTTTTTTACCACCAAGGAGGTAGGGAAGGGCACGGGCCTCGGGCTATCCATTGTCTACGGCATTATTAAACAGCATAACGGGTATATAGACGTGGAAAGCGAAGCCGGTGCAGGAACGACCTTCAGAATATACCTGCCCTTTTCCGGGGCAGAGAACGAGGCGGAAGAAACGGTGCCGGCACCCAAAGAGGTACGGGGCGGGAACGAAACGATCCTCCTTTGCGAGGATGATGCGGGCGTGAGGGCATTCGCAAAAGAGCTGCTCGAACATTACGGCTACCGCATTATTGAAGCGACGGACGGCGAAGACGCGGTAAGGCAGTTCGCCGACAACCGGGACCGCATTGATCTGGCCATAATAGACGTGATCATGCCGAAAAAGAATGGAAGGGTGGTATATGACGAAGTGAAGAGCATCAAGCCGGACGCAAAGGCTATCTTCATGAGCGGATATTCGGCTGATATTATCCATAAAAAGGGAATTTTCGAGAAAGATATCCACTTCGTCACAAAGCCGATCATCGCAGATCAATTTCTCGAGAAGGTCAGGCAGGTGCTCGATCAACAGATCCCCCGAAGCAGCGCTTCGGGGTAACATTATTCCCTCTCCCCCCGCGGGGGATGGCCACGGCATCAGTTCTCCTCCTTGCCGTAAAGTGTAAACCATGTATCCGGTCTGTTTTGTAAACTATGTTACCAGTTTGTACCCCTCGAGTCCCCTCTCCCCTTGCGGGAGAAGGCCAGGATAGAATACATGCCGATAAACGATATAAAAGTCCCCTCTCCCCTTGCGGGAGAAGGCCAGGATAGAATACATGCCGATAAACGATATAAAAGTCCCCTCTCCCCTTGCGGGAGAGGGTCAGGGAGAGGGGGGGTGATACAGCCGGGCTTCCTCGCCTCACAACGGTTTGCTATAGGATAATCCGACACCGATGCTCTCACGATCTATCTGCGCAAATTTTATTTGCCAAAAAATATACCCTGTGTTAAACATATGAAAACATTTTGAAGTCATCCGGGATATGGATATATCGTTTCATCCAAGAAAAAATCGCATATGAGCAAAGGGCATCATTTTGCCGAGGAGTGTAATACCTATGAAAGAACGATCTGTTAGACCAAACAAAGTCCGGTTCATAAAGGGGCGCGCCGTGAAACTCTGGGCGCTTTTTTTTGTATTTTGCATGCTGGCGGTCCCCGGGACAGGCAGGGCCGACGAGGACGAGGTGTATGAATCCATGTACGGGTCTGCGGCGTCCCTTTACAGCACAGGCTACGGGATCGCATTCGATGCGCTGAAAGAAGGCCAGCGCCTTGAGCCGTATATCGACAAGATCAACAAGATCGCAGGGTTCGCTGCCACCGTAGGCAGCGCGACGCGGAAAGCGGCCTCAGGGGACATGTACGGCGCGGGCGAGGAATCTGTCCTGGCCATCATGGCCGAGGTCGCCGGGTGGGAATCGTCCGGCCAGGCCTACCTGAAATACCTCGGGCTCTCCACGGCGACCTTCCAGCTAGCGCTGACCGCCTATTCCATAACAAAAGAGTCATATGCCCAGGTAGAATCGACGCGCATCGCCCGCGACATCGAATCGCTCTACGGCGCCATTGAGAGCGACCCGGTGCTGAAGCCGAGGACGGGCAGGCAGCTCGGCGACAAGAGCGACCCGATCCCCGTCACCAAGCAGTCGGTCGAGTACGTGTTCCGGAAGGTGGTGTTCGATACGAGCTGGCGCAACAGGCTCAAGGCATACGTATCGGAAGAGCTCGGGAGGGACTTCCCGGAGCCTTCTGCCTGGGACAATCTCAGCGCCATCGCTGTCGACGGCGGGAGAGGCTATGACACGGCCGGGCAGGCAGAGGTGTTCAAGAACAGGCAGGAGATAGAGACCTGGATCGCCGGCCTCCTGAAGCGGCTGAACGATTACGCCAGGGCAGCGGAGAGCGAAGTGATCATGCGGAAGGCGTTCTTTGAGATCGAGAAGGCCTCCAAGAAGCTTACCCCCGAGTTCCAGAAATTTGCCGTGAGCGTCGAAGAGGCGGTAAAGCGGCTCCCCGAGATCGATGCCTACGCAAAGCAGGTGCCGCAGGCGATCGCCAATGCAAAAAAGGAGAAGAAGTGGGACGATCTTTATAATATCCGGGACAGGATCGGGTATTTCGTGAGGGTCTACGTGAGGATACTCCCCGATAAAGGCGACATCGGCAAGAAGAAGCAGGCAACAAAGGCGGCGCTCAAACAGTCATGGAGCGCCGTGGCGTCTGCGCTCAAGGACATACCAAATACCCTTAAGCAGGATTTCGCCGCGCAGGCATCTACACCTCAATACAAGACCTCGATCTCATTGGCAGAGGTCTCTCCGAATCTTATCGGTATC